>JAOZNZ010000492.1 GCA_029933535.1 bacterium
TTATATTCTTCTGTAATTAAAATTCCATTCATAATTAAAAACTTATTATTTCATGAATATCACTTTCGTTAATCCAGATCAAGTTTTTTAAGAACTTCATCCCTGAGTTCTTCTTTTGCTCTTCGCATTTCTGCTTCAGCTGAGCAGTCGATAGTTAATCTTCCGTCATTACTTTTAATAATGATTCCACCGGATATTTGCAAATGTTTTTCTGCTAATTTTGCCGTAGTGGCAGAAATAAGTTTTTTAACTATTTCGTTATCTTTTTCATTACAAAAAACGACAGAATTGTCATCGGGAATTTGGGATAAACCGGCATCTAAAAGAGTTTTAATCCATTTTGCGTATTTGTCATCCCGTGGGAAATTCTTCAATTTTTGTAACGCGGCATCAAAAATATTCTGAATGAATTGCTGCTGTTGCTCGAGTTCCTGTTTTCTGATATCAGCTTTGATTCTGGCAATATCTCTTTCTGAGCGAAGTTTAGCTTCTTTTTCTGTAACTTCACGATTGTCCGCCAGGATTGATTCAGCATTTTCTTTAGCGTGCTGAATTTCTCTGTCGGCAACACGTTTCGCACGGCTTACCAACAGTTTAGCTTCTTTTTCGACGCTTTCTTTTATTTCTGTAAAGACTTGTTCCATGATAGTAATTATTCGTTAATAAATTTGATTTAAGAACAAGGAACATCGATTTTTGATATTCGATTTTAATTAACTTCTAAAATCTTATATCGTTAATCGGTGTTCGATATTCAAGTTTTTTCACATTCTATACCTTCAGTCCGAGAGCTTGTTGTACAAGCTGTTGGATGTCTTCGGCTTCCATTCCCGCGCCTGTGCTGTCGGGGATATTCATTACGAGCGGGAATTGCTTTCGCAGCTTATAATCGTCGAATTCACCGCCGAGTTGATCGGCAATAGATTGCGCAACAAGTATGAGCCCGACATCCGGTTTTTCGAGAAAGTCGCTGATAGTTTTTTTTGCCTGGTCGGCATTTTCAACCACGACGCCATCGATTCCTGCGAAGCCGAATCCACGAACGGTAACAATATCACCAACAATTTTAACGGTCATATAGTATGTTTACCTCAACAATCGCGTCTCACGCGTTTGATGTCATTTAATTTCTAATTAACCTAATTTCTAATTTCTAAACAAGCATCAATTAACAATGTCCAATTTACAAATGTGGCGTATTATAATTATTGATTTTTGAATTTTGATAGTTGGACATTGGTCATTATTTAGGTTAATTAGATCAATTAGGTCAATTAGGTCAATTTTCCAATGTCAAAGGTTATTAATTTACGCAATTAAAATCATAATCGCTACAACCATTCCGTAAATAGCAATACCTTCGGCAAGGCCGACATAAATAAGTGATCGTCCCATAAGTTCCGGACGTTCAACAACAGCACCCATTGCAGCTGAGCCGACACCTGCGACAGCGATACCTCCGGCGATTGATCCGAGCCCTACAGCGATACCCGCGCCAATAAATTTCAAGCCATAACCTACAGTTGCCTGTGTTTCGGCATTTGCAGCGGCAACAACAGTTGGTTCTGCTGATTCAGCTTTAGCTGTTGAAGGAATAAAGATAATGCTCATTAAGATCATGAGCAATGCTCCGAGTGAGATTACGCTTTTAGAAATCAAGCTGCTTAGTATGATTTTTTTTGTCATTTTGTTCTCCTTCCCACGATTAAAATCATGGGTTGATGTTATTATTTATTTAGTTCATAGTTAATAGTAATCAGGTGTCAGGTGTCAGGTGTCAGGTGTCAAATTTCAAATTTCCATTTTCAAGTTTCACTCTGCATACGTATACACTTTGTGAGTTTAAGACGTCTAATTATCTTCAATTTCAAGTGGTTTAAATTTCATGCCGTTACCTTCAAAAAATTTTGAAAAGAATTCGTAATATTCAAGACGAAGACACTGGATAAAAACTACCAGCCCCTCGAGCAGCATTACAAAAATGTTTCCTGTTACCGCAGCGATAATATACGAGGATTGCGAACCGAAATTTGCTTCCGGGCCTGTTAATCCACCACCCATTTTAGCGAGTTGATATACGACCATCATCAGCGCGGCGTGATTCAATGCGAAAGCGCCTACACGAACGAATGAAACGGTTTGAGTAACGAATCCGAGAGTTATTTCAATAGGTTTAAAAATGGTTTCTGCTGCCGAGTGTTCTTCATCATCATGTTTTGAATGCTGTTTATTTTTTTCAAAAAGTTTCGCGTAAAAGACATCTCCGAGTACTATCAATAAAATTGGAATTAGTAATACGCCAACTGTTAATCCAACAGGAATATCTTTGTCTCTTATTAAAGCGATAAAGAAAACCCCGAGAGTCATCCAGTAAAAACATCCGCTTAACAATCCCCATTGTCCGAACAGGAATTCTTTATAATTTTTTCTTTTAAAAGCTTGGACCAGATTTAAAATAATGCCTGTGGTTATTATCAAAATACCAAGAAAAATAGCAGTTCCAAGCAGTTGTTTAGTATCTTCAAGCGGCATTAGCCACATCGAAAGAGAATGAATTTCAATGCCGAATATCGAGCCGAACATCAGTCCGAAAAACATTGCGCTGCTGCCTACTGTAATCATCAACCAACCTGCTTTAGCAATAGATTTAAAAGTTTTTGATTTAGCGATAAATAAACCAATTGCTACCAAAACTGCTCCATGGCCGATATCACCAAACATCAATCCGAACATAAGAGTAAAAGTAATTGCCACAAAAAATGTCGGATCAATCCCATCATAATCCGGGTATCCGTAAGTAGTAATCAGCATTTGAAAAGGTTTCAGGAAAGCAGGATGTTTAAATTTTGATGGTACCTTTGTTTTTCCTTCTTTTTTCAAAGCGCTTGCCAGGCCGATATTATCATCAGGGGATGACAGTTCAATTTTAATCGGTCGCGAGGTCAGCGTATTAATTTCAGTTTCGATTTTTTCTGCTTTTTTTCCGGGAATCCATCCGCTAATGCATGTTGTTCTTGCGGTTTTTCCGAACAGGTGCATTGCGTTAAGCACTTTTGCATTTGCTTTGATAAGTTTTTGCCATACGCCGACTTGAGGAGCTAGAGCATCAGCCAGAGACAATATTTTTTGTTTTACAGCCGCCATTTCTTCTCTGATCGACCATAAGTTAAATTCTATAGAATCAAGTGCATCGTGCGGATCACCGCTATATTCCTG
>JAOZNZ010000047.1 GCA_029933535.1 bacterium
CAACCGGCTATTCAATGGTACTCCGCAGAAAATGAAATTTAGCTTTCGCAAAATTCCAACATTGACCGTGCGGCAGCACGTTATTTTATTAGTTGCGCTCTCAAATTTGACAGATAATACAAAAAAGCAAGCAAATCATTATTGATTTCATGTTTTTCTTTTGATATAATATGTTCAAACATTTTAAAGCAGTAAGTAATTAACAGTTAAACAACTAAACAACCACAGGAGATCAAATGATGAAAAAACTAACAAAACTCACCTTAACCCTACTCGCAGTTATCTCTCTTACCATTACGGCTAACGCGGTAACTTATTTCTCGGACAACTACACCGTTACCGGCAGCGGAGATGCAGATTATCAGTACGCCGACGGAGTACGTCAATCAGGCACAATGTCACCAACTAATTACATAGCCGCGACAGCCGGTGCTGTAAGCGATTCCGGCGATTATGCAGGACTTTGCCACATGGAAAACTGGGACGGTATTTCCCCGAATGAAATGTATACTAACAGTGCCGGCAAATTAGTTTATGAATTTGATATAATCCGGTATGATACAGGTTGGACAGCATTTGCATTTGGCAAAGATTTTCTTCAGGACTGGCATCATATCCGTTCAGGAATGGGAATAGCTTTCACAGCAGTTAACACGTATGAAACGAAGGACAGAGATGTACAACCTTATATGGGTGTTTGTTCAGAAATGGGATTAAGCAACGCTTACCATGTAACAATAGTAATTGCACAGGATGGTTTTCCAACTCCAGGCGATGCTTACGTTGCTATTTTTGTTAATAATAAGCCTCTTATAATGGATGACGCCACTAAAAATTATGTTTACAGACATGTAGCCGGTTTTACTAATAATTATATTTCTATGAGAGGTCCACTTAGTTTTGATAATCTTGTAATTAGAGATGCTTTAGCAAATGAAGTTATGTCAAGTGCATGGAATAACGATGCCGACTCAGGCATTTCCAGCACCAAAACTTATACTCACGCAGTAAACTTTGCAACTGATGCAACAACAACAGTTAATGGTGTAGAATTTATAGGTTCAGGAACTGCTCTTCCGCAAAGCGGAGCTAACTGGGTGTATAATAATGCCAGCGCAGGTCTTGGCGCATATGCCATAAGTATGGTAGGCGAAACGCCGAATGTTACCGGCGCGGGAGCAGGTTTAGTCACTGACTGTCTTCTTGACGCGGGTCCGGGTTTCACTTCAGGTGAACTTACACTTTCGGGACTCACTCCCGGACAAGGATATATACTTAACCTTTACGGTGTCGGACTTGTCTGGAGCGCGCCTAACAGCCGTTCAAACTATTTCGCAACAAGTGATGGCGGCACAATTACGATGATAGACCAAAGCGAATTCGGTGCGGATAATGGTCAGGTTTTAAATTATAATTACACAGCACCTGCAAACGGAGTTTTTTCGATTGCGGCTATTCCGGCTGTAACAAACGCCGGCGGCGTTTATTGCTGGTACGCTTTCAGTAATACTGTAATACCTGAACCTGCGATCTTCGCTCTTCTCGGATTGCTTGGTTTAGCATTCTTCCGCAGTAAATAATTTAAATTTTAAATTATTTAGTTATTCTTAAAGCTGTCTGGGGGCGCTTCGCGATTCCTCAGGCGGCTTTTATTTTGGAGTGCAACAATAAAGATTTTTTAAATCAAGAAATCATTTGTTGCGAATAATTATTTTTTGCTCGATGCAAAAATAATTATAATAGTTAATTCATTCTCGCAGAAAATGAAATTCAGCTATCGCAAAATATCACCATTTCTGCACTCCAAAATCCATTAGGTCTATTTTACAAATCAACTACCGGAAACCGAAAATGAAAATTCTCAAACAACTAACAAGAAAAATGAAATTTGAAATTAGAAATTTGAAACTTGTGTCGTTCTTGCTACTTTTAACTCTATCCCTTTTCACCTCTCCGAAAATATCAGCTGAAGTTATTATTGCCGATGACTTTACTGTAACTTCTTCCGGCTTCCCGGTGAACGGAGATGTCAATTTGCAAATTAGTAACGGTCGGCAAACCGGAACTGCAGCAACGCTTGAATACGTCTGGTGGCCGGGTTTATCCGGCAACGCAACGCCCAGACTTACTTCTTCCGGTTCTCGCGCAGGTTTATGTACATTTGACCGAGCGGTATCTATGAATTTGGAAAAAAACTTTACTGATCTTAATAGTGGTTTTTCTATTGAATTCGATCTTATAAGACTTGGAGATATAGATTACGGAACCAGTATCGGCTTCGGTAAAGCGTACGGCATGGCAGGATGGCAGCACAATTACGGTTTGGACATTGTATTCAACCGAACCGACGGCATTCCGGGATATTTCATCAGTGATAATGCGTTTGGTGAAGATCTTGCGATTACCGGTCCAACAAAAGGATATTATCAATTTCCCGAACTTGCGTATGAAACCAATCCGACAATCAGGGTAAAAGTTTGTATTTTAAATGATATATTTCCTGCTACAAATTACTGGCGTTTTTCACTTTTCTTAAATGGTCAGCCATATCCGGCATACACAAACGGAGCCGGCTCGGTTTTTTCTCATACTATAACTTCAAAACCTACCAATAATTATATTGTAATAAATCAAAATCCACCTTATGATGAAGGCGGCGTTCTTGATCCGATAATTGCTATTGATAATTTTAAAATCGCTACTTTATCTGACAGTACAGTCGGCACGGCAGCTTGGTCAGATGACAGCAGTTCAGGAATTAACGGTTCAAAGATTTATACTCACGCGGTGAATTTCGGTGAGTTTGGTGATACAGTTATAAACGGTTTAGTTTTCACGGGATCTGAATCTAATTTATATGGCAGCAACTGGAAATTAGTTTCTGCTTCATCCATTCCGCTTACCGGTCCATTTTCTTCTTACGGTGAAGGAAAAGCCCCATCTATAACCGGTGCGAGTCTGGGTCTTGTTTCAAATTATATTAAAGCCGCCGACTCCGACAGTGCGGGCGGACTTTTCATCTCCGGTCTTACTCCCGGCTTGAATTATAAAGTTTCGCTTTACAGTTTCGGTTTCGAAGCTGCCGGAGGGCGATCTTCCTACATTTCCACAAGTGATGGAATAAAATTCCCAATCATAGATCAGGACGAATTTGGAGACAACGGCGGTCAGCTTTTAACTTACGAATATACGGCTTCTGACGATGGAACTTTTTCAATTTCAACTACTCCGATTACCCCAACCGCTCCGGCATGGAACTGGTTTGCTTTTTGCAACGAAGTTTTACCCCCTGATGCTCCGGCTTCGATTTCTGCTTCCGAAGGTATTTACTCGAACAAAATAGAGGTGTCGTGGTCAACAGTTGACGGCATGGAATATTATGTTCTTTACCGCGCGGAATCTTCTGACATTTCAGCAACGAATTTCAGCACGCAGCTTGTCTCAAATTCTTATGATGATGTTATTCCGGCTGTTACTTATGCTCAGGATTATTATTATTGGGTGCAGGCTTGCAACACAGGAGGAAGCAGCGCGCTTACCGGTCCCGCTTATGGATTTACGCAAAGTGAAAATCCTCCGGATACTCCTAACGGCATTTCTCCGTCTTCACTGAATATAGTCACTTCACCGGTGAAATTTGTCGCAAGCGAATATAACGATAACGGCGGCTTTGCCTTTGAAGCAAGCCAGTGGCAGGTTTCCGAGAGCCCTGGTTTTTCTCCCTTGAAGTGGGATAGCGGTGAAACTGCTCCACCAACAAATTTTGTTTTCGCGCCGCAAAATAAAGTTTATTCAGGTACAAATTTCTGGCGCGTAAGGTATATGAATGACAAAAACACCTGGAGCGACTGGTCAAACAGCAATCAGTTTATCTGCGTGGCGGGCGAACAGAAATCAGGAATTTTCAAAGACAATTTTAATGTACTTCCAACCGGAGATGTAAACACAGATTATGCAGTGTTTGGCAGGCAGAGCGGTACAATTTCACCACTTGCTTACACAGTTTCCGGCACGACAGAAATAGGAGGATTTTCCACGTATCCCGGAAAACTTATGCTAGAGCAAAATGCCGGATGCTCCCCTATCGCAAGTCTTGAAAGTTCACCGAATTTTAAAATAGAATTTGACGCTGAACCACATTTGTTTGACGGTTCGGGCGATTGGCTTTCGTGCGCATTTGGAAAAGATGCCAACGCGATTTTATCGCCAATAAGTTCTTCAGGTCTCGGCGCATTATTTTTCGCTCATACAGGGTTTCAATTTTATGAAGGTGAAACTCTTCTTGGTACTTCCTGGGACGTTCCGACCAACGGTCCTTTTCATGTTGAGATTACCGCTTCAACGGAAGAATTTAACACTGGTGATCCTGCTATTTGTTCAGTTTTTGTGAATGGGCGTCCAATGGTAATTGGGGAAGGTGATCCAAGAAACTTTGCGCATACTTTATCAGGTGGTTTTTCTAAAAATTACATTACTTTTTTCAGCAGCGGCGCGGGCAACAAACCAAGTCTTGTTGATAATTTTTCTATCGAAGAAACCTCGGCAATGCTTACCGAGCACGAATGGACTGATAACGCAAGTTCTCAAATTGATTCGTTAAAAGAATATACGCATCTCGTAAATCTTAACGGAGATGATGTTGAAATTAACGACCATACTTTTATCGGAACAGGAACTCTGACAAACTGTCCTCCTGATGACTTCTGCGCGTATGCAAATGGCGCTCCGGAAATCACTAAAACTAATTGGGCGATTATAACTTCTCACGATTGGCTTGGATTTTTTCATCTTTCTCCGCCAACGACTAAAATTTCCGGTACAAGTGAAGACCTCGCTAAACATTTTGTTTTAAGTGGAAGAGGATCAATGGCTATTCAATTATTCGGTCTTACACCTAATTCTTCCAATTCAATGTTTGTTTATTGCCAGGGGTTTGAGGACGGCAGCCGCATAGCTACTTTTTCAAGTTCAGCAGGCAATGTTACCGATACTGTTGATATGGATGAATACGGCGAAGGCGGGGGGATAATCATTCAGTACGATTATATTGCTTCAAAAGAAGGAACGTTTACTCTTTCTATTAACGGGACAGAAACTTACGCGTTCCATGTTTCCGGCTTCGCGAATACAGAAACCGGAACACAAGATCCTGAGATTTATGTTGATAATATGCTTGCTTTCGGCGAAACCGCTCTCAAAACTTTGCCGCTGGAAATTGCTAATATCGGCGGTGGGGTCGTTGACGGAACTATCAGCGGAATAGAAGAGCCATTCAGCCTTTCCACAAACTGGTATTACGCTGTTCCGGGAACAAACGCTGATGTTTCTGTAACTTTCTCGCCTACTGAAGAAAGAGATTATACAAATATCATTACACTGGCAGGAAGTGGCGGCAGTGTACAAGTTACACTAACAGCCAACGGGATACCTGAACCCTGTTTATTTTGGATTTTAAATTTTGGATTTTGGATTTGCATTAGCGTCCGGAGAAAATTAGTTCCGATAGTGAATACATCGGAACGAATTTAAAATTTTAAATTTATCCCGAGAGCTTTAGCATCTCGGGATTAATTTTCTCTTACTAAACAAAAATAAAATTGCGAAAAATATGTTATAATATTATTGAACCAACTTAACAACCGGAGATCTCAGAAATGAAAATAACCAAACAACTGCCAGCAATTCTTTTAGCATTAATAATTTCTATAACCTCTTCACTTAATGCTGAAACTCTTTTCCTGGATAATTTTAATATCGATGGAACAGGAGATCTCAACACCGATTATGATGTCGCCGGACGGCAAAGCGGCACTTTTGCTCCTTTAGAATACAGTTCAACTATTCCAACTCTAACTGATACAGGCATTTATGCCGGGAAATATTTTTGCGATCAACGGAATGATTCAACTCCATTACACAATTTTACCGAGTATGGTAATTTCTGCATGGCGTTTGATATGGATTTGTATACAAATTTTCATTCAATTTTTCAAGTGATGAGTTGCGGCAAAGCTCTTGGAACAGGTTATGGAACAATGGTAGGTCTTGATGTTTTCTGGGGCAAATTTGGCGATGCAAGCCTTTACGCTGTCAGCGAAACAAATAATTCCATTCAATTTTTTGCATCTCCGGGATTGTTTACAGAGACTAACATGGCGCATAAAGTAAAAGTAGGAGTTTCGCTTACCGGTTTTCCACCTGCTCCGGAAGACAAATGCCATGCTGTGCTTTTTATTGACGATAAACCATATCCATTCAGTGTTGACGCGCGAGCGTTTGTGCGCACCCTCGCTACTAATTTATACAATGATAATTATATTAGCATAGGCAATTGGGACGGATATGGACTTACTGATCCTCCGGCTACAGTTGATAATTTCACTATTTCCACTTTGCATTCCAACGAACTCACAACAACTGCCTGGACAAGCGATGCGAATTCCGGGATTGACAGTTCTAAAATATATACTCATGCCGTCAGTTTTGGTGATTCAGCCGGTTTCAATGTCAATGGAGTTCCTTTTACAGGATCAGGTTCCGCAATGAGCGGAAGCGATTGGGAATTAGTAACTGCTGATTCGGCACCACTTTCCGGTCCAAACGCTTCTACAAATATGAATATTACCGGCGAGAGTTCAGGCATAGCATCCAATTTTTTGTCTTCAGCTTCTTATGACAATGCCGGTGCGCTTATTATTTCCGGTCTTGCACCGAATGTGCAGTATGAATTATCTCTTTTTTGTGCCGGTGCAGAAGCTTCCGGCGGTCGCCAATCATATTTTGCCACAAGCGGTGGATCACCGATATATCCGATTGATCAGGACGAGTTTGGCAGTGGCAATGGCCAGCGTTTAACATGTGCTTACACTGCGTCAAAAGATGGAGCTTTTACGATTTTAACCACGCCTTTAACCGACGCAACACCAACATGGAACTGGTATGGATTCTGCAACAAAGCTTTACCGCCTATAGCACCGACATCGATTTCTGCGACTAAAGGAATTTACTCTGACAAGATTCATGTAAACTGGGGCGAAGTTTTATCTTCACAATCTTATTTTGTTTATCGTGCTGAAACAAATGATTTATCGTCAACGAATTTTGTTGTTCAAGTTATTTCTAACTTTTATGACGATACTGTTCCATCAGTTGTTCTCGCTCAAGATTATTATTATTGGGTGCAAGCGGCAAACCTGGCCGGCGTAAGTTCAATATTCGGCTCGGATTACGGTTTTACAAAAAGCACACCTCCTGACACCCCTACAGCCATTTCACCTGATGGTATTGTAGTTACTTCACCGGTAGAATTCACAGCAAGTTCTTATAACGACGGAAGCGGATTCGCTTTCGAAGCAAGTCAGTGGCAGGTTTCCACCGACATCGGTTTTTCATCTATTGTATGGGAAACCGGTGAAAACGGACCACCGGTGACTTCTATTTTCGCATCGCGAAACAGCATTCCTAATGGTACTAATTACTGGCGCGTTCGTTATAAAAATGACAAAAATACCTGGAGCGCATGGGCTGATAATAAATTATTTGTATGCGTTCAGTCAGCTGCACAGCCCGGTGTTTTCGAAGACAGTTTCAATGTTATCGGCAATGGCAGCATTAATCTCGACTGCAATGCCGCTGGAAGACAATCCGGCAACGCAACTCCACTCAATTATATTGTTTCCGGAACAACGGAAATCGGTAGTGGGTCAAGCAATCCGGGTGAATTATTACTCGGTCAAAATTCGGGTTGTTCGCCGTTGATGAGTTTTGAAAGTTCCGACAAATTCAACATAGAATTTGATGTAAAGCTGCATAATTTTGATGCGTCAACTGACTGGTTATCACTGTCGCTAGGCAATGACAATCAATCCAGCATTTTACCTGAAAACAACGCCGGTCTTGGGGCTCTTTTCCTTGCAGACGGAACATTTCAATTTTTTGATGGTGTAACACTACTTCATTCTGAAGCTAATGCCATTCCTGCAGCCCAGGAATTTCATGTTTTAATAACTACATCAACCGAGGAGTTTGGTGAAGGCGAAGATGCTTATTGTTCCATTTTTGTCAATGGAACACCTATGGCAAACAATGATGTATTCAATAAGTATGGTTATACACTAAATGGTGGTTTAGAAAAAAATTATGTTACTATGTATAATTATAATGAAGTTGGAACTTCATCAAGTTTGGTTGATAATTTGAAAATCAGCCCTGCTGTTACTAATGTTATTACAGTTCATCCGTGGACAGGCGATGCTGATTCTTTGATTGATGAGGCAAAAGAATACACACATCTTGTGAATCTTAGTGGAGATGATGTTACAATTAATACTCATGAATTTATAGGAACAGGAATTCTTACAAATCAGGGATTTGGTAACGGCGATCCACACTATACTACTTCTACCTGGGCAATTATTGACGCCAGTAATTATTTGGTTGCCTGGACAGATAACCCTCCGCCTACTCCGGTTTTAAGCGGTGATTCTTTCACTTTAGGACAATTCGGTGTTATCGGCGGTGGTTCTCCCGCTCTGGTTCTTTCGGGGCTGACTCCTAACTCTTCTAATACTTTGTATTTATATTCCTGGGCACGGCAAAACCATACCGAAATAACTTTCCCGAGCAGTTACGGCGGTGCTGTCGAAATGATTGACGTTGATCAGTATGGTCAGCTGAACGGAATAATTATTCAGTACGATTATATAGCAGATGAAAACGGAAAGTTTACAGTTGCAGCAACGCCTGAAATTGATTATTTAAGATACTTCATCTGTGGTTTTGCAAATGAAGAAACAGGAACACAGGATCCGCAAATTTATGTTGATAATATGCTTGCCTTTGGCGAAACCGCTCTCAAAACTTTGCCGCTGGAAATTGCTAATATCGGTGGCGGAATCGTTGACGGAACTATCAGCGGAATTTCCGAGCCATTCAGTCTGGCAACAAATAATTATTATGCTGTTCCCGGAACCAACGATACTATTTCCGTTACTTTTTCACCGATAGAAGAAAGGGCTTACACGAATGTCATTACGCTAACCGGCAATGGCGGAACGGCAGAAGTTACGTTGTATGGAAGCGGAATACCTGAACCGGGAATTATATGGATTATGACCGTGTTGTGCGCATTAATTAATAAGCGCAACACGTTACTTCGTTAGGGATTATTAGTCCCCCTTATTAAAGGGGGTGCAGGGGGATTTTTTCCCTCAATGCGAAAATAAATTATAAATCTTGCAAGAACAATTAGATTTCGGTTTTATTATTTTTTTCGGGTAATTCTGTTGCTAACGCAACAGCCGCATTAAATGCCGCTTTATATTTCGCAAAGTTTTCAACGCGGTTTTATTAATGCACTCCAAAAGTTTTCGCAAAGGTTTTGAAATAAATTTAGTATTTAATACTAAATTCATCCCGATGAGAACATCGGGATGAATTTCCTGATTTACAAAAGACATAGCAAAATCATGAAAAATTTTATCCTGATCTTAATCCCGCTTCTAATTTTATCTTGCGGACAGGATAACAATACCTCTGCTGATAAAGAAACAATATCCCCCTTAATCTGCCTTCAAAGGGAGAATCAAATCAAAAATTCAAAGCCCGGTCTTTATGTCGAAAACGGTATCCTCACGCGGAAAGGTAAACCTTATCGAGCTATCGGCGCTAATTATTTTGATTTGTTTTACCGACGTCTGTTAGACGGTAAAGATACTTCCTATCGCGAAGGTTTGATAAAACTGTCCAAAGCAAACATTCCTTTTGTCAGATTTAATTGCAACGGATACTGGCCGACTGAATGGAAACTTTATATGACTGACAAAAAAGAGTTTTTCAAACAATTGGATGATGTTGTCAAAACCGCTGAGAAATATAATGTTGGTTTGATTCCTTCTCTCTTCTTTCATAACCCGACTGTAATTGATCTCGTTGGAGAACATATTGACCAGTTCGGAAATACAAACAGCAAGTCCATAAAATTAATCAGAGAATTTACTACCGATGTTGTAACCCGCTACAAAGACTCTCCCGCTATATGGGGATGGGAATTTGGAAATGAAGGCAGCCTAGGTGTTGATTTGCCGAACGCTTCCGAACAGCGACCGCCCGTTTGGACGGTTCTGGGAACTGCTTCAAACAGAACTGAACGCGATGAGATAACTTCCGGCCATTTGCTTACGGCATACAAAGAATTCGCGAAAACTGTACGTAAATATGATAAAGACAGAATAATTATTTCCGGCAACAGCGAACCGCGTTTTTGCGCGTGGCACAATACAAAAGAAAGAAGTTGGAAAGAAGATACTCCGCAACAATTCGGCGAAATATTTTTGCGAGATAATCCTGCCCCCATGGACACACTGACAGCGCGTCTTTATCCGGGGAAAATTGATAAATATCCTTCCGGCGCGAAGGATGTTGATGATCTGACAAGAATTTTAATGGAATGGTCAGTTAAAGCGAAGAAACCTTTATTTATAGGAGAATTCGGCGCGCAAAACTCGCTTGGTAAAAAGAAAATGCAAAAAGTTTTTGAAGAAATAATTGCCGCAATTGAAAAAAATAAAGTTCCTCTATCGGCTTTCTGGGTGTATGACCTGCCCGGACAAGATAAAGAATGGAACATTACTTTCACAAATGACCGGGCTTATATGATTCAAATGGTAATAGAAGCGAATGAAAGGATCTGTAATCTGTAATCTGTAATCCGTAGCCGGTAATCAGGTGTCAGTGTTCAGGTGTCAGGTCCCGCCAAAGGCGGGGTGTCAGGAATTCATAATTATGGGAGATATGGGAGGAATGGGAAAAATGGGAAATAAGTCGATGCTCGATAACTCCCCTCCTTACCAAGGAGGGGTGGCCGATAGGCCGGGGTGGTTCTCCATTAACCCAAATTAGAATCCCCCTCCCCCACTCCATGCCGCACTGGGAAGTGCGGCTTACTCCAGTACTCCAGTACTCCAATTAGGACGCTGAGGAACCCAGCATACCCCAGCATACGCGGGGCACGGCGCGGGTCGCGGCAGCGTCCCTCCACTCCCCTTATCTGCTTGGATATCTTTCAACGTCTCTTATTTTGACGTAATCTTCTGCTTCTTTTGCAACATCTATAACGAAGCGTTTTTTTCTTGAGGCGAGAATGTTGTCGGCAAGGTTTTGTTTTTCGGAAGTTATACTTGATTTTAATACCTGAGCTTCTATTTCCACTGTAAAAGCGCTGGAATCAAGTGCGAGAATATTCGCGCATTTCTCAAATATATCCGGAGTCATTCCTTTAACTTTAAGCACATCTCCAAGCTTTTGATAAGGTTTTAAAGTTTTTTTGTTGTTCCAGTCAATTCCATCAGAAATATTTTCCGCAATCTTGCTGTTTATTCCGGGTAAACTTGCCAGCAGACGCGATGGAGCTGTGTTAATATTTACACGACCGGGCACCGGAACAGGAGTTATCATAGCATAATTAAACCAAGCAACACCTGATTGTTTACCTCCGCTACCGACCAAAGCCTGCCCTGATTTATCACCTATATTTCTTTCGGCGACATTATGAGCAGTTAGTCTCATTTTAACGCTTCCGTCCCTGGAAATATTTTCGGGTTTAATTTTACCGGCGTTAATAGAGTCTTGTTTTCCGTATTTAGCTTTTTGTTTAAGAGTGTCAAACTCTTTTGTTTCATAGTTCCAGAGTTCAATATCGAGAGACGCGTTATTATTTTCCTCGAGAAATTCCGTAGTATCAATTGCGTCGTTTAATCCATGAATATAAAAATGATAAGTTCCGCTATAAGGAACCGCGTTTTCCCATGTCCACACAGCAGAATCCCCACTTTTTCTTGTATAACACATTGGAGTTGAATAACCGGACCCAATTGAGAATTTATTTTCTTTATTTGGTTTCAGCGGTTTTCTGTTTGGCGATGACCGGGGAATATATTTTGCATCTCTTTCGCCAAGAGTGATAGTTTTTTTAGAATTGCCGACGATGGGAAATTTCTCGCCTCTGAGAGGCCCTGTGAGAAATCTGAGCGTATGTCCCGCCCATTTGTTTTCTGCCCAACCACCGGTTTTACAAGTAATTGAGCGAAGAGTTGAAGAATCAACTTCATCATAAGCTTGCTTCCAACCTACGCGCGTTACATCACCGAGGCATGATTCAAGACGGATAAAAGAGGATACCATAACGCTTGCCAATCCGCTGAGAGCGTTAATACCTTTAGATATATCAC
>JAOZNZ010000493.1 GCA_029933535.1 bacterium
AATCATTGCTGCGTGATGGCGGGTCAGAAGCTTTTACATCTGTCCCGAAAGTTAAGTTGCTCATGGAAACAAAATGAACACCGCCGGACGGAGTAACATATTGTCCAAAAGAGCATCCGTTTTCACTTGCGCCGAAAGTTTCAGAGACATAATAAGTCGGTGGATTTTCAGAAGAAGTAAGATGAACTTCTTCTCCTTTTGAGCTAAAACTAAATCCGTTAGTTCCGGAACTGAACTGATATTCATAAAAAACAACATAACCGGTTGCGGAAATAATCGTTCCGCCGGAAATTTCATATTTTTTCAGATTAGAAGATGAATCACTCAAAAACCAACCGCCGATAGCTATGTCATTTGAAGAACTATTATAAAGTTCGACGGCATCTTGCAACGGCAAGTCTGTATGCGCAAGAAGCTCGTTAATAACAATTCCATCGGTTGGAAGTATCGGGTCATTTTTTCCTGGAGAACCATAAATAAAAGTGCTTGGCCGCCAGGAAGATTTTTCGTTCGGGTTGCCCGATAAGTTTTTCAAAACAAGAGAAAAGCCTTCTCCATCGGTTGAAGGGAACCAATCATCGCTGTAGTCAACGGATTCAACGATTGAGGTTAAAGCGTCAAAAAGAGTAACTCTTTCACCTGCATTATCCAAACTGCCGATGTATCTTCCCACGATTTCCACATTCGGGTATCGTGAAGTAAAAAAATCCGGTTCGGAAACAAGAACGGCAAACTCACCTGTTCCGAGAACTGTGTCATAAGGAAAATCGAAATAGATACCGTTATCGAATTTTAAAGAAGTAAGTGGAAAAGGGGTTATTCCGACATTTTTCAGTTCTATAAATTCATAATCACTACCGCCTGGAGGATTATACATTATTTCAGTAATTCTTAATTTTTTGAAATCGTTTGTGTTGAAAAAAACAGCTTCATTCAAAGCGCTCCACTCGCCGCCGGACAAAGTTCTTGATTTTAAATAAACACTATTAGTGAAAATTAGCGGTGAAGAGTATTCCGCGGCGCTCATGGAAGGAGTTCCTGAATAAGGCGTTCGCGGGTCGGCACCGTCAAGCGTGTAATAAACTGTTCCGCCGCCGTTTTCATTTATAATAGAAAGGGGAAATCCTGAATCAAAATGTCCTCCGAATTGACTGAAAGACGGCGCGTTGACATCCGGGTAAAAACCTTCGTTTCGGCAAATTCTTAAATAATTAGTCGTTCTGTGAATCAGCCAGTCAGAAATAATATAATCGCGTTCAGCAACCCATTCAACGTTTCTTGTGTAAACGCCTGTGGTCCAGGTATCGCCCCATCTTGCGGATTCCGGAACAACAGCGCGATCAATAACGTCCGCCATGCGTTTCCATCTTTGTGACAGCGGAGTTCTTGCAGGATTATTTGTGTCCCAAAAAATATTATCCGGGTCAACATATAAAACTCCATTATTAAAACAATGGCGATGAACATGGTCGGCGTAAAGTAATTTGAACTCGTCATTATCTGCAAGCTGCCAAAAAAGATGTCCGGGATTATTTGTGTTGCTACGGGAAATTGTTGCGATATTAATTACGTTTTTTAAATCTCCTAAGCCGCTAATTCCCCATGGCGGTTCAAGATAAGAAACAGTCCATTCCTCATCCCACGCCATAAATTTGTAACCTTCACCCGGACCGCGTTTACGAACAGCCCGCCAGTTATGCCTTGGCCAGTCATAATTTGCCCCCCAATGATTTACGATAGAATAATCAGCGAATCTTTCCACATCGAGGTATTCATGAATATGCGCATATTGAGACGAGCTGCCTGTCCAGGAATCAGGATGAACGATGTCAAACATTTCGTTCCAGGCGATACTATCGCCGTTAATAACTTTTCCGTTATCAGCGCCGTCTTCACTTTCGCCTGCATTCATCGCATCGTAGCTGTCTTTATCGCCGCCAAAATAAGAAGCTGCAAAAGCTTCGTCCGGTCTTTCCGTCAAAATATAAAGTCCCCAATACATTCCATTGACATAAAGATGGACGTGTCTTGAATGGCCGCAAACTTCACCCATATCGTTTTGAATATTTCTAATAAATGGGTCGCGCAGATATTGTGATTTTGATTCCTGACCGTTGATAGTTCCCGCCCACCCAAAATTAAAGCAGCCTCTTAAAACGAGAGTATCGAAACTTTTAACGGGAGAATCCGGGAAGATTTTTTCTTTAAGTTTTGTCTTTCCGTATTCTTCTTTAAAAAGCAGACGGAAACTATGTTTTGGACTAAAACATGTGTTCCGACTGTACCCTCCCTGAATTCTTAAACCGCAATTTATTTGAAAACTTTCGTTTTCTTTCGGGTCAATCAGTTCCGCAGATGCCGCACGTTCCCAAAGCTCTCCATGCTGCATTGAGTTCGGGTCGATGTAAATTCCGTTTTGTCCGAACAAATCATCTACATCCGCGACAATAGAAATAGAAGAAATTGAAAGCAGATCATTTGTGAAAGTAGATGAATAAACCGGATCGTCAACAACTTTAGGATCTATAGAATAATCTCCCATAAACATAGTGCCGATTTCGTAAGGAAAATCCCAGCCGTAAATTTCTTTGTATCTATTTGTACCGTACCATGGTTTTTTGACTATTCCCCAGTTTGTCGGATAACCATCCCCGGTTTGTGTCAAAACATCAACAGGAAAGATATACGTTTTAGTTTCTACATCGCTTCTTATAGTGGTATTTGTAAACGTCGCTGCGCGAAGACAAGTTGTGTTGGAAATTATTATCGGGGAAACATAATCAAAACCGTTTGTTTCTGTCGGCTCACTGCTGTCAGTAGTATATCGGATTTGACAACCGGCAGAAATTGTTGATAGGGTTACAACATTAGGTTCAAAGAAAAAACCGTGTTTCAAACTGAAATCCGGCTGTTCCGGTCTATCAACTTTTTCAACATAATCAAGCTGAATCTGAAGAATAAAATCACTGCTGCCTAAAGACAAATTAAATCCCTGAACTGCTATAACATTAGTTCCTTCAACAATGTAATTATGAGGACTATATAAACTATAAGATTCTATGTTCTCCGCTTCGTGATTGACCAATGCTGTAGAATTATAATTAGGAAGAGCGGGAGCGTTGAGAGAGGAAACTTTATTGCCGTTTATCCAGACAATTATTCCGTCATCGTATCTTAAATTTAAAAGAAGATTTTCTATGACAT
>JAOZNZ010000494.1 GCA_029933535.1 bacterium
ATAACAGGATTTTGACTGTACCGCCAGACCACATCGCTGCAGTTGTCGGGTTTATCTTCCCAGGGAATATTAGGCAAATCACCGTTTAGAATTGTTGTCATAAAATTTCCTTTTTAAGTTGATTAAATTTGTTTTTAAAAACAAATTTGCAGTTAATATTTTTCTAAAATCTGATTTTGATTTTTGCTTTTCATAGCTGTCTCTTTATTGTTGGAGTCCACGCTTTAGCGTGTTTTTTCTGATGAAGCGTGGACTCCTACAAGATTCTATTTCTCCGGTAAATCAATTATTCTTTCTTTTACAGTCGCTAATTTCGGCAGACTGTTTGTCGGACTGTCCATGTACCAGTAAGCAGTAGAACAAAAATCATCTTCTCGTTCTAAGATAAAAAAATATTTTTCTTTTTCATCAAAAACAAGTTCATTTTCCGCAAAAAATTCATCGCCTTTCCCGGCTTTCATAAATTTTTGTTTAGGATTATTTTTCATATCATTCAAAATCTGTTCCGCCCAACCACCGCCAAGCGCCTGGATAGTTACTTTAATATCTTTATGAAAATAAATTGGATTGGGAACGTGAAACCGATAAAAACCATAAAAAAGTCCATCATCATTTTGAACCTGATATTGACAGCCTTGATACATGTCGGCGAACTGCCCCTGTCCCCAGCCGGTACCGATAAAATCTTCGCGTGCTTTGGTAAAATTCTCTCGCCGCCAGTAGCTGTGAAAATACATCATATCATCGCCGGGATTTATTATTTTACAAGGAGCTCCTTTACGACCGAAATTAGCTTTTCCGCCTTCACCTTTTTTGCCATCGATGTTTTCGAAAGAGAACCACCTTGATTGAATTGCCGGTGCGAGTTTTTGAAAAATAGTGTCGTTTATCATAGTTGCGTAGGTTGTTGTTGTTAAAAAAATGGACATAATGCAACACACCCCGGCGCTTTGCGCCACCCCTCTCAAGAGGGGAATTAAGGAGGGGAATTTATTGGACACGATGGACACGATGGACACGGTGGACACGATGGACAATAATCCATTAATCCACTCTTAGAATTTTTCCACAAGTTCGATAATTTTTTCATAATTTTTTAATGTTAAAGGTGATAGTTTTTTTCCATAAGGAGAAGCTGACGGCATTAAAACAAAACCTCTGCCTTCGCCGGAAGTGCCTTCATCAAGTGCTATCTTAACTTTTTCCGAAAATTTTTCCGTGGGCATATTTTCAATGTCAGCAATTTCAAGATTTCCAAAAAGAACCATTTCTTTTCCATAATTTTCCCGAACATATTTTAATGTTACATCACCTTGTGGAGGGGGTTCAATCGGGTCAAGCCCATCGGCGCCCATATCGGCAATATCATCAAGGATAAGTTTTAGATTTCCGTGCGAATGTATTCTTGCGTAACCATCATATTTTTGAATTGCGTTAATCATTGGCTGTACATATTTGCAAACATATTCACGAAAAAGATATGGCGGTAAATACGGTGGAGAAGCGTATTCCGGACCGTAAATCCTCCATAATCTTCCCGGTAAAGCTTTCGCGATTGCTTCAACACCCGGAATAATAAATGAAGCGAAATATTCCAGGAGCTGATGGAATAATTTTTGCTCTGTCAACGCGATTACAGTGTATTCCGCCATATTAAAAAGGGCGGCAGCAAGGCATAACGGGTCAGCGGTATCAAGCAGAACGATTCCATCATCCCCGATAGTTTTTTCGGTATGAATTATATGTGAAACATCGTCAACTTTATCAAAAACCGGTGGTGTGATTTTCAAAAATGTTTTCAGGTCATCAACATTTTTCAGCAAATGTTCTTCCGTCCAAACGGTAAAAACATCCTGGTCTTGCCGTGTGCGTGAGACCAAAGTTTTTCCATCGATGTGAATTTTTTTAATAGTAACCCGGCTTCCATTTTTTAGAAAAGTTTTTGTTTCCGTTTTTGATTGGCAATTTTCTGATTGAACAAGAGAATATGGAGCAGCGCGATTTACAATTTTGTCGGTTCTTTCACTTGTTAAATCGAGCAACGGTTTCCATGAAGGATCCGAAAAAATGTTAAATGGGTCGGAGTCGTTAGGATTAGTGGTCAGACCGTCAAGTTCATAGAAAGAAACGGCAGGTCGGTCAACCGGTTTTCCATTTAAAGTAGCTGTTAGTCTTTCTTTTTTAGTCATAGTTTTAAGAAAATAACAATTATCAATGTTCAAATAACAAATAAATAACAAAAGAGGAAAATTTAAAAATCCAAACAGTTATCAACCCACTTCATTGTCTTTTTCATTTTCTTCATTTGAGCTTTGAAATTTATTTGAAATTTGTCGTTTGAATTTTGTTATTTATTTATTTTATAAATCTTCAGTAAATTATCGAAATCAGCCGTGCTGTCTTTAAGTCCGCCTTCGCGGTTTCTTTTCAGCCATATTTTTCGATATTCAGGAATTATTTTTTCTAAATCATGTGCGAGAATTTTACGTTTTTCATAAGGAATATCGGCTACTTTGGGCGCTTTGGTTTCTAACCACGCAATTCCAAGTTTATAAGCGTGTTTAGCGAGAGCGGCATTGATCTTTAGTTCTTCGATAATCAAATCGGCATCATCGCATTTCATTTTCGCGTTATCGAGTTCAGCTATTAATACATCTATTTCATCCATTGACAACTGAAATTTCTCAATATATTCCGAACCAAAATGTTTGGAGATTTCGTCATAGCCTTTCCAATAATAATAAAATAAAAGAGCTGGAGTTGGCAGATATTTTAATGAGATTGAAGTTTTATAAGTTAATCCTAGTTTGCTGATAACTTTTCCGGTTATGCCGGCCTTATCCTGAAAAACAAATGTGTCAAGTGCGAGGGGTAAATCAAGATTTTTATTCTTTTCATAATCCCAGCTTAGAGCTGCGGCGTAAGCAAATCCGGGAAGCGCGATAGGCAAAGTCTGCCAGTGCCCGTGGTCGCCCCATTCAGTCATCAACAAACCTTTAGCGCCGTTTTGGAGACCGTATTTTGCAGCGATATTCACATTACTCATCATCATATCTGTACGTCCGAGAAGTGAATTCCACGCGGCAGTTCCCGGACAAACATAAAAAGGGATTCCTGCATCGGCAAATATTTTTGTTCGTTCTTTGTAAGGTTCGTTAGCTTCGTAACCCCAGATAAGTCCGACAATATTGGT
>JAOZNZ010000048.1:0-6347 GCA_029933535.1 bacterium
CAACCTTTCAACCTTTAAACTTCCTTTTCCTGTCTTTGACGAATAACGCATAACCAATAACGAATAACAAATAACCTCCACCTTCCGGAATTGCTTCAGGAAAAGCTCCTGGAGTTGGCAGTCCTGGAATCCAGTTATCACTTGAACCTGTGTCTTCAAATTCTGCGGTAAGATCATTCAAATAACGATTCCATGAAATTTCGGTTCCGGGAGAAGAGTCATAAATAAAACTATTGATAATTCTGCCGAAATTATCACGCAAAGCAATTATATCAGCATCAGCATCGGGTTGTTCAGGAGTGAAAATAGTAAGAACGCCTTTTTTTGCAGCGCAAATTTCCGTTGTTTTGTTCGTAAAATAAATTACACCAAATTGATTCGGCATAAGCCACGCGTTTGTCGTAGAAAAAACCGGTCCGGCACCTTGATGATTAGTAATTGAAAAACCACCGATATCAACAGGTCGGCAATCAGCATTATAAAGTTCTATAAAATGTTTCTCCGGATTGGTTTCAGTAAGAAAAACTTCCGTTAGAAGAATTTCACCGGGATAATCAGTAAGATTTCTTATAAAATTGTTCGCGCCGCGTGTGAAAATATTCGTGACATACCAGTCAACTTTCCTGTTACTATCAACATAATCCCCGTTTTCATCCCGCCATCGTGAAAGTGATTCTCCTGCAGCAAGTGTTTTTCCGGCAACTTTTACTGATCGCGCGTTGTATTCGTTTGAAGCATAGTTTTCTTGAAGCAAAGGATATTTCCATTGAAATTCCGCCATTGAGTCAAAATCACTTGCGTTACCGCTTGCTATGGTTCCGCCATTATTATAAATTACACCGTCAACCGGCAGACCCTGATTAAGCAATTCTATCTGATCGTCAGTTGCTGTAAAATCAAAATTATCAGTTATATATAAATTTAAAATCCCGTCATCGGCGGAGTTTGTATCTGAATTATCAGGATTCCCCTTGCTGATAACAGCATAATCATTCGGGTGTAGGATGGCAGTATTTGTAGTAATTATCTGTACCGTAGTGCCGTCAATATCAGAAACAGCCCAATTTTTCAGATTTTCGGCGACATAACCCGCATTATAAAGTTCGATAAATTCATCTTCCGCATGAGCCGTAGATCGCCATACATCTATTTCGGTAATAAGAATTCTTGCGTGGTTTGTCGCGAACATAGGAGAAAGAACATAATTTTGCCAAACAGGAAAATGGTCAGACGCGTTTGATGAAGTACTTGTGAAAAAACCATCCGGCAGGGGACAACCACTGTCAGTTCTGAAAACTGCACCGCTTGCAACAACAAGCCTGGGATTTGGAAGTTGATAATCAAAACGTCGGGTGTATGTGCCGCTCAGCCATGTTATATCCGAACCCGAGCAAGGGTCAATTGTGTCTGTAAGTCTCAATTCTGCGGAAGAGTTTGTAAGAATTTTTAACGCATTGCCGTAGCTGTAATTATCATCTGTATTCAAATCACCGCACATTATAATTTGATTGTCAGGATATTTTGAACAATAATTTGTAATAATATCACGTGTCATCGTAGCTTCAATTTCCCGCTGTACCTTTTCAAGACTTTCGGTTCCCTGCTTAAAATGAGAACTGAAAATTGCAATCTTATCGGCGCAGGGGACATCTATTAAAGCATACAAAAGTTCCCGCGTAAAATCCATATGTATGCTGTAAAGTTCATAATATGCGTTGCTGTATAATTGAGCTTCAATAATCGGATACCGGCTCATAATTGCCTGTGCGTTAAATGTATCTTTATCGCCGGGATAATTTCTGGCAAGAAAAACGGAATAATTTTTAAAATATTGATCACGTAACTGTAAAATAATATCCGGATTTCCACCCTTGATTTCCTGGAAACTGTAAATGTCAGCATCAAGATAACGCGCAATTTTTGCTACGGCGTTATATTGATCATCACCAACAGCTTCAGCAAATTTTTTAATATTAAAAGTTACAATAGAAAGATTAGTTGTTGCATTGGCGGCAGCAGCAAAAAAGCTCAGGAAAACGGAGATAAATATAATTTTTTTCAATTTCGATTGGGGTCAGTTATTAAACCTGATTTATGAGCTAAATCGGTAAATTCTTCTTTAGAAACTTCTTCTAATTGTTTGCCTCTTTTTTTAAGACTTTCATTAAGCTTAATCATTCCTTCCGTCATCCTGCCGTGCGATTCTTCCGATCCGCCTGCAAGAATAAAATTTTCGCCTCTGGTAAGGCGTTTGTGACCATCGTTATCAAGAGCTATCCCGACGATCCATGCTTTTCCTTTTTTGTTTTCTGACATTGAATTTCAGTTATTAGTTATTAGTTAATAGTTAATAGTTAATAGTTAATTACACTTTACCGCCCGCTTTTTCCTCGCCTGTACCGTAATTGAAATTTTATTAATTTCAATTAACGGATTACGGATTACGGATTATCCCCTGCATTATGCCGCAGATATGCTTCTATAAATTTATCGATATCACCATCGAGTACACCTGTTGAATCACTTGTTTCAGCATTTGTTCTCACGTCTTTTACAAGATTATATGGATGAAGCACGTAAGAACGGATTTGGCTTCCCCATTCGATTTTTTGTTTGTCCGCATAATTCTGTGCGGCTTCTTTCTCTATTTTTTCAAGTTCAAACTGATACAATTTTGCTTTTAACATCTTCATCGCAGTAGCGCGATTTTTATGCTGAGAACGCTCGTTTTGGCATGCAGCTACTATCCCTGTCGGCAGGTGTGTGATTCTTACGGCGGAATCAGTTACATTAACATGTTGACCACCTGCGCCGCTTGAGCGATAGGTATCGGTTCTTAAATCTTTATCTTCAATCTCTATTTCAATATCGGAATTTACTTCTGCTGTTACATCTACTGAGGCAAAAGAGGTATGCCGTCGCTTGTTTGAGTCGAAAGGGGAGATTCTAACAAGACGGTGAACTCCGCGTTCGGCTTTAAGATATCCGTAAGCATAATCTCCTGATATGTGAATAGTCACAGATTTATAACCGGCTTCTTCGCCATCCAGAAAGTCAATTTTTTCAACTTTCATTTCGTGAGCTTCGCCCCAGCGCATATACATTCTAAAGAGCATTTGCACCCAATCGCATGCTTCCGTCCCACCGGCACCGGAATGAATTGTCAAATAAGCGTTATTTGGGTCAAGTTCACCGCTTAAAGTTCTCTGGAACTCAAATTTATCATATTCTTTTTCAATTTCCAGCGATTCCTTTTTAATATCGCCTGTAACACTTTCATCTTTTTCTTCCGCCGCGATATCCGCGAAATCAAGAAAATCAGTAACTCGATCGCGCATTGAGCATGCTTCATTAACAACTTTTTTAAGGATCTGCTGTTCTTTAAGAAGTTCACGCGCGCGATCGCCATTGTTCCACAAATCAGGAGATGAGGTTAATTTATCCAATTCATCAAGGCGATATTTTTTCTCATCAACATTCAGGTTTTGCAGAAGATGATTCAATCGTTTATTAATGGATTTAATTTTATCTATTTCAATTTCATACATAATTATATATTATACCAAAAATTCTAAAGTAATGTAAGCTTCCAGCTTACAAGAAAAAATTTTTCACAAGGAATGCTGTAACGGTGTATTGATTTATCAAAGCAGGGATGCTTTGATTACTATAAAAAAGCCCCGCATCAAAAGATGCGGGGCTAAATTCATGCTAATTTATTCGGAAATAAATTACTGAGTAACAGGTTGAACAAGTGTAACGTTTTTGTTTTTTGTGCTCCAGTCAGCTAAGCTTGCAACTTCAACATCACCAGCTCCAGCAACTTTGGCAGACCATTTAGTTTTGCCAGGTTTTGCAGGAGTAGCGTTTAATGCATCAACATAACTAATAACTCCTTTCTTAGCTTTTATTGATTTGATAGTTGTTGCTACAGGGATGTTCATTTCACCTGCGCCTACATTATAGTCATAAGCACCAACTAATAAACGCTCTGTAACATCACCGGCGATATCAGTAGTTGTCATGATTTTAACACCTTTAGCATTGTTACCTGCGATCGCACCGCTAAGACTATCAACAAGAACCAGTTTCATTTGTTTTGCAAGAACTGTTCCAACAGAAATACCTTTCAATTTAATGGAAAGTTTTTCATTACCTGCAAGAGTTGCAACTATAAGAGTAGGATCTGTGATAGAAGGAGCTTCTGTAGCGAAGATGATATTATCAATATAACCATTGATTTTGCCTTTCTGTTTGATCATTTTTCCGCCATCCATAACGATACCTTTTACATTATCTACACCTGTAATAGTAAGAGAATCTTTATCGCCCATACCTGATAACAAAACAAAACCGTTTGTTTCTGAAACAGTTGCGCCAACGCTTGTTTTTAATTCTGCTGTTAATCCAGCCATGCTAATAGGAATTTTGTCTGCTGCGTAAACAACAGCAGCGATAACGATAGATAAGCAAATTGCTATATTTAATACTTTTTTCATAATATATGTCTCCAATATAATGGAAGTTAATTTTTTGTTTTATTCAGCGCTTTTACTTTAAAAGCACTTTATATATATAATTTCTTGCCGGGATTTGCTTTTGCTTTCCCAGCATCTATCGAAGATTGCGACGCTTTCAGCTACCGTCAATCTTTCCTGTAAATTATTGCCATTAATAAAGAGTTTTTCACTCTTCACAAACATTATATCACAAAAAGACTTCAATGTCAAGCAGATATCGGTTTTAGTGGTTTGCGGGTTGAAATTCGTGAACCGTGATTTACTTCTAAAATCTTAAATCGATGTTCCTTGTTCTTAAATCGAAATGAATATCGAACATCGATTAACGATTTTAGATCTTCGATTTTAATTCCGTAATCCGTAATCCGCAATCCATAAGCAAGATGCTTATGTTACTTTATGTTTCCTGTCAGCATAATATCACGGCCGATTTTTTCGAACTGTAAATCATCTGATTTTATAGAATCATCAATTTTACCAATTCCAATTCCGCCTACGGGAGAAAGGCTTTCTGTTCCGCCAATAATTTTTGGTGCGATAAAAACTGTGGTTTTATTCACTAATTTATTATCAAACAGAGCTCCGAGTAAAGCTCCTCCTCCTTCAACAAAAACAGAGGAAATATTTTCCGCAGCGAGTTTCTTGAAAAGTTCCGGCAAAATAATTTTATTATCTGTGCCGGTGGAAATTTTAATTATTTTTGCTCCCGCGTTTTCAAGCGCGCGAATTTTTTCCGTCGATGCGTTTTTTCCGCAGGCGATAATTGTCTTAGCACCGCTTTTTAAAATTTTTGCGTTTAAAGGAGTTTGAAGCAGACTGTCGATGATTATTTTTACAGGCTGCCGCCATTTTCCTTCAAGGCGGACATTCAATTGAGGATCATCTTTCAAAACAGTACCTGAACCGGTCATAATTGCATCATGTTCCGCACGCAGTTTATGAACAAATTTTCTGCTTTCATCGCAACTTATCCATTTTGAATCGCCCGTTCGAGCGGCAATTTTACCATCTAAAGTCATAGCCCATTTCGCGTGAATGAAAGGCCGGCCGGTAGATATGAAGCAATTAAATTTTTCATTAATTTTTTTGCATTCCTGATCATTAATAAGTTCAACTTCAATTCCGGCATTTTGTAAAATATCAAGAGCTTTACCCGCGTGAAGCGGATTAGGGTCAATAGTGCCGATAACGACTTTTTTAATTCCGGCTTTAATAATAGCTTCCGTGCATGGCGGAGTTCTGCCGTGTGTGCAGCAAGGTTCAAGAGTAACAAACAATGTTGCATCTGTAGTTTTATCTTTTGCATCGGTAATGGCATTGATTTCCGCGTGAGGTTCGCCTGCGCGTTTATGATAACCTTCGCCGGCAATTTTCCCGTCTGCGATGATCACAGCCCCGACAACAGGATTAGGCGAGCAGGAATATTTACCTTTTACAGCGAGTTTGATCGCACGTTTTAACCACATATTTTTTTGATTTTCAGCCATAACAGTAATTTATTTTTTGAACCATAACTTGTCCCGAGGCTGAAAGCGCTCGTGGATAAGAAACATAAGGAAACATAAGTTTTATAATTTAAATTCATTTCGCCACTAAGGCACTAAGGCACTAAGGCACTAAGGCACTAAGGCACTAAGGCACTAAGACACTAAGAAAACAAATGCAATGATTTTAATGTCAAAATGATGTATGTCAAAATGATAATACAAATCTTTACTTTTAATTAATGTAATGTTAATCTACCTTCATATAAACTAACTTATTAAAAGTATAACACAAATTGTAAAGTAGCACAAGCATTTGCTTGTGGAATATTGGAATAATGGA
>JAOZNZ010000048.1:6447-12161 GCA_029933535.1 bacterium
TTGTAAGGAGGGGAATTGGGAGTTTATGGACTTCGCCCCGCATTCGCCGGGCGCATCGCGGACTTCGGATCTCGGACTACGGATCACGGATCACGGATCACGGATTACGGACTACGGATTTTCATGTTATTGAAATTACAATATGAAAAAGATATAATTAAGTATAGAGCTTCACAATCATTATTTTACGGCGTAAAAATACGACCGTTTTTACTTTGGAGAACAAATGCCGGGTCAAAGAATTCTAGTTCTTGGTTCAGGTCCTACGATGACCGGACAATCACGCGAGTACAACAGTGTAATAATGTCTGCGTGTAAAGTTTTGCATAAGGCGGAGCATTCCATTATTTTGCTTGACAGCCATTCTGCATCGCCTGTTATTGGGAGCGGTTTATGTAGTCGCAGTTATATAGAACCATTAACCCGCGAGGTATTGGAAAAAGTTTTGGAAAAAGAACGGCCGCACAGTGTTTTAACAACGGTAAGCGGCAAAAATTCATTTAATCTATCCATTTTTCTACATCAGTTTTCAAGTCAGTCAAATTCAAAATTCGCTTTTCTTGGAACAACAGGCGATATTCTGGCATCAACTCAAAGGCCTGAACTTTTCAAACAAATTGTTGCATCCACAGGCGCAAAATATCCCGACTCAACAACTGTTAATTCTATTGATAAAGGAATCAATGCAGGGCGGGAAATAGGATTCCCGATTATTGTCAGAGCGATTCCTGAACCGTCAGGAGTTGGTGTGGCAATTGCCTATAATGTTGAAGAACTCGAACGGGCAATTAGTATCGCATTAGCTGTTAGTCCTATTAAACAAGTTGTTATAGAAAAATCTTTTGCCGGATCAAAAAGCACGGATTGGGTTGTTATGCGTGACCGGAAGGATAATATTTTTGTTGTTGGAGGAGTGGAGTATGTTGAGCCGCTTGGAGTTCATACTAATGACAGCATTGCGGTTTCTCCTGTTCAAAGTCTTTCTGAAGAATCAATAGCTATTGCAAAAGAAACTGCTGAAGAGATTGCGCGAAGGTTTAAAATTACAGGCTGCGCTACAATTCAATTTGCTCATAACAAAAATGATGATACGGATATAACAGTAATAAGTGCGGCACCGAGAATAACCCGCGCGGCAATATTATGCGGCAGGATGGCAGGTGTTTCAGTTACTGAATTACATACAAAGCTTTGTATGGATGAAAATATTCAGGAACTGGCATCTTCAATTTTGTCAGAGGATGAAATCAATCTTTTTGAAGAAAAAGAAAAAAAAGATTTCTGCTGGTGCCGAGTACCAATTTTTCCCGGAAGAAGGCTTATGGATAAAAATGAACTTCTTACCACTTACACAAAATCGGTTGACAGTGTTACAGGAGTAGGTATTAATTTTATTTCAGCATTGCAAAAGGCAATAAGAGCGTCTTGCCTGCCGGAATTGGGAGCATGCTGCATTAACGCCGAAAGCACCATGACATGGGGTATTGAAGAAATAATGTCAATGGTATCCAAACCGCATTCAAACAGGTTATGGCATATATTAAAAGCTTTAAAGATCGGGGTTGAACCGGAGGAATTAATTAATGTAAGTGGAATTGACAAATGGTTTATTAATGAATTAGTGGGGCTTAAAAAAATTGAAGATAAAGTTTCCGGAATTCAGAGCAAAAATTTAATTTCAGGAACTGGAAAAGTAAAAAAAATATTAAAAGAAGCAAAAAATACCGGGTATAGCGATTTTCAACTTTCAATATTGCTCGGAGTTGAAGAGAAAAAAATTCACGACTGCCGGTTAGAAAAAAAAATATTCCCTATTGCTGAACAATTATCCGGTGATAATGTTCAACCTCCCCCCTGGATAATAACATATAAATCAAGAAAGCAAAATTTTTATGATGAAAGCCCTATACTTTTAATCGGCTCGTGTAAACAAAAATCAGCTGTAAGAGCAGAGACTGAATATATTCTTCTTGAAGCTGCGCGTGAATTGTCAAAATCCGGCCAAAAATGTATCTTAATTTCTCCTGAAACGTTGCATTTAACAGATGACGAGAGTGCCAATGTTAAAAGATATATTGAGCCTGTTAATGCGGAAGTGATAAATGATGTAATTGAAATTGAGAAACCCAAAGCGCTTTTAGCTCAATTCGGCAATCTTCAAACTTACGCGTTGATAGAAAAAATTGATAAAATGCCTATTTTAGGAACATCTTTTAAAAGTATTCAAAGACTGCGGAAACGTGAAAGATTTTATCCAATGATTCAAAAACTTGATATAAGACTCCCTTCTCATGGAATGGCTGATAATGCTCGTGATGCCTTTATGCTTGCTGAAGATATAGGTTATCCGGTTATCGTTCATCCGGCTGTTCCAACACGAATTTCTGCTGTAGATATTTGGCACAGCAAGCAAGATGCAAAAGATTTTCTTGACAGCGCTAAAAGTGTTAAAGAACTATATCCTATTTCAATTGAAAAATTTCTGGAAGGCGGAAGAGAATTTCATATCGAAGGTGTTTGCGATAAATCTGATTTGTACATTGGAGGGATAATTGAGCATATAGAAAGAGCAGGTGTTAACACATGTGACAGCGCGGCTGTATGGGCGCCTGCATCATCTGCATATTCTTTTCTTGAAGAAGGCAGAGATATTATTAAGCGCCTTGCAATTGAACTTAAGATTCAGGGATTGATAGGTGTTAAGTTTGCCCTTTCTGATGATAAGTTATATCTGCTTGATGTTTTCCCGGGAGCAACGAAAAATACGGCGTTTATAAATAAAATTTCAGGCGAAAAACTTGTTCCGGCAGCTATTCAGGCGGCTCTCGGAAAACCATTGAGCGAAATTAATGAAAATGAACCCGTTGGGGATTTCGTCGCTGTACGTACTCCCGTTTTTCCATTCGTGAATTTTCCGGATAGCGATGCGTCGTTAGGTCCGGAAAGTTGTTCGGTAGGTGAAGCAATCGGCTTAAGTTACTCTTTTGGAACCGCTTACGCAAAAGCTTTGGTTGCCGCGGGTAATTCTATTCCTAGTAAGGGTACTGTTTTACTAAGCGTCACTGATAAAGACAAACAGGAAGTTTTACCTATTGCTAAAAAACTGATTGCTCTCGGTTTTGAGATCGCGGCAACATCAGGAACTTATGCGGTATTACAGAAGCATGAAATTCCCGCAAAATTGGTTATGAAGTTCCAGGAAGGTCGGCCGAATGTGATTGACAATATTATTGACGGGGACATAAGTTTAATAATTAACACACCGGGCTCAAAAGCAAACAGATTTGCAGAAGCGCAGATGCGGCATGAAGCTGTTGCACGGGGGATTCTTGTAATTACAACTATTTCCGCCGCTCAGGCTGCAGTAGAAGGTATTGCAGCTTTTATGCGGCATGGTATTGAAATTAAGCTTTATGATAAATACCTTGATGGACTTCGCTTTCAACATTCGTTAAATTTTAGTGATCAGCCAACGCTTGACTTTGATTCGGATGTTCCGGTTGCCTGAAAGGCAAATTCAACGATTCCCCCTTTTCTAAAGGGGGTTAGGGGGATTTAAATCCCTCCCCCGCTATCGCGGGTACTCCCTTTATAAAGGGAGACTGAAAACACTTTTTTAAGGGACGACTAATTATACTCTTTTATTTATGTGGTTTATATTGTTTCTTTTATTAAGTTAAAATTTCTGACAGAATCATGGGTGACAGAATCATTTTTAAATACAGAGAAAATTTTTAATCTATTAAATCGAATTTATTTAGACAATAAATGGGTCCCATCAGCTTCCGTAACTATTGGAACATCAGTTTCGTTATGTGCAAAAAAAGTTATTAAAAAATTTAAATTAAAATCTATTTTTTCAATAAAACCGCATTTTTTGCTCGAAAAACAGTAATTTTTAAATGTTTTTACACTTTTTTGCTTAAAAATCGCACTTTTTTATTCAATTTCCAAACTCTTTTCTTTAACAATAATCGCAGCAGCCCAATTTCCTTTGCCGGGAGAGCTTACGGATATTTTACTACCTCCCTTAACATTTTGAATTGGTCCCCATTCTCCGGAATCGATATTAATCCAGCGGATATCCAACAAATCTTTTGTAGAAGACATATCTATCATCACTTTACCATCTGCCGGAAAATATAAAGCATAGGATCGGCCTTTATTAACGGCAAGATATGCTTCATTTTTATCGCGTTCTGACAATAATTCATCAGCAGGCTCTACAGTCCACAGCGGAACAATTGATTCAAGTTTTCTTGCTGCACGAATTGCTGCTACTGCCTTATCATTCAATCCCAAGCCGGCGGTTGGGCGGTGGAACCGGACGGAAGCAGCGCCAGCCAGCAAATGTCTCCAAAAGCGTTCTATGGCATCCTGATCTGAATGACCGAATGAATTTCCATCAGCTCCATAGGTTTTTGTTGTATTCATCGGACGAGGTTTTTTGGACAAATACCTTTTGACGTAAAGAAAATTGTCCCAGTGTTTCTGTCCTTTAATGTGATTGTTTTGTGATACATCAACAAAATCATACAGTTCAGGATTATCGAATGTCTGTTTATGTTCTTTGGAAGTGAGATTCCATGAATCCCACATTTCTGTCACGTTAATAATTTTACCTTCTTTTGCCGCATGCTGTTTTATATATTTTGCCCAGTAACTGCCCCATTCTTCTTCAGCGGAAGTTTCATTATCAATACAATATAATACATTATCATATTTTAGTGTATAATCCAACATTTTATCAACGAACTTTTGCTGATATTTTAATACAACAAGATTATTCCGCTGCTTTGGTGTAGTGAAGAAAAACGGCTGCCTGTTTGCGCCGGGGTGAGCAGGATAGTTTTTGGCAAATCCTGACTGTTTATAAGTATAATTTATATTGTTTTTTGGATTGTAGGGATGGTCTTGCCAACGGTTTCTTCCTTTGTTATCAGTGTAATCAAAACGGTCCCAAATTTCAATCTGAACAATAATATCTCTTTTGGATGTCTCACGTAATAAACGTTCAAACCGGCTCCAATATTCTTTGTTCCATTTGTTCAGATCATATTTACAGTTCTTCTGCTTTTGAAAAGAATAAATTTCAAATCCTTTGTCTTTCCTGTCGCTCATTGTATTTCGAATAACATTACCGCCTGCATTTTTCAATCGATCAAGCTGTGGAATAAGTTTTTTTTCTGGCCATTGAAACAAATTATCATCATCACTTCCACCTAACAGCAGCACCGGTTTATTTTGATAACTCCAGTAAAAAGGATTATCGGACCACGGCTGAAGTGCTGTTTTATCTGCGAGTGAATTCGTTGCGCATAGATGCAAGGGAATCAGAAAAAGGTATAAAACAATAATTCGGAAACACATAAAACCTCCAATTAATTTTGAAAACTTGCCCCGATGATGGGGCAAAATATTTGTAGCACAAATAATTGTACGTTTTTTACGGGAAATTGTCAACTAAATTGTATCTTTATCGATAATTATATATAATATGTATGTGCGTACCGATTGCGGGCCGTGAAAGTTCGAGTTAAGTTCCAACAAATCGTTGGAGCAGAATTACGCATAACATCCGGAGCAAAGGCGCTCCTGCGTTATACGCAATCTGCTCAACTCGGACGTTATTTCCGATATGGTGTTAGAAAAGTAATGAAATCTTAAACTTGAGAGTTGAGAGTTCGCGAAGCGCCCGGAGAGTTTCGGGCGAA
>JAOZNZ010000495.1 GCA_029933535.1 bacterium
ACACGAATTAACTTTAAGGTTTAATTTAATTTCAACTATTTATTTATAAGATTTTATTATATTTATTAGTGTCTATTAGTGTTCATTAGTGGTTAAGTTTTATTTGTGAAAATTCGTGTCAGCTTTTTTCCGGATTTCAATAAAATGCAATCAAAAACAAAAAATATAAAGAAGCGGAGCTTTAACAGCAGACATCCCAAATTCAAAAGTTTTGCGTACTTTATGCTTGGAATTATAATTGTAATTGCTATAATAATTCCCTTGCCGTTATTTATTTTACCAAAAAAAATTCTTTATTCCCTCGGCCGAGGCATAGGCCTGCTATTTGTTTATCCATCTATCAGGAAAAAAATTCAAAAGAATTTGTTTTATGTTTATGGAAAGAGAATGACTGAAAAAAGAGTGACAGCAATCGCTAAAAAAGTTGCCGCTAATAATGTCTGGTTCATTCTTGATTGTTATTATCTTTGGATTTTTCATTTCACGTTTGATATTAACAAAGCCGTTGTAAACGCTGTAAATATAAATTTTCCGAGAGAATCACTGAAAAATGGAAAAGGTGTTCTCGGTACAACCGGTCATTACGGCTGTTTTGAAATTATTCCCGTTTATTTTCTTGATACCGGGCTTGTTGATGTTGGCGGAGTGATTGCGCGTTCATTTCCATCTCCTTTTCTCACGTGGTTAAACAGAAAAGCTCGAATGGTTACCGGAATACCTTCTTTTTATGATCAGATAAAAGATATTTTCAAAGCTTTACGTTCAAACGGTGTGATAGGATTTTTACCGGATTTAAGAGCTAAACGCCGGCTTGGTGTTGAATCTACTTTTTTCGGTAAACCGACATTAACGTTAGATGTTCATATTCGTCTTTCGAGTCAGCTTGGCAGTGCAATTATTCCTGTATTTCTCAATCGTCATCGCGCAAAGCCGTGGGAATTTACGATTGTTTTTTACGAACCGATAAGTGTTCCCAAAAAAGCCGATGAGGAAACAATTAAAGAAAAAGTTCAGGAAGTTAATGACGCGCTGGAATATCACATTCGACGATATCCTTCCGGTTGGTTCTGGTTTAACAACAAGTGGAAATTATGGTAGAATCGCGTTAGCACGCGAATTGCGCTTTCGCGCAATAGTAATCGGTAATTGGCTGGAGGGACGCTGTCCCCAGCGTCCTATTTTAGTATTCGGTATTCAGTAGTTAACTTTTTACTTTATCATTTTTTTGGAGTACATTAATAAAGCCGCGTTGAAACTTTGCGAAATATAAAGCGGCATTTAATGCGGCTGTTGCATTAGCAACAGAATTACCCGAAAAAAATAATGAAACCGAAATATAATTGTTTTCGCAAGATTTAGAATTTATTTTCGCGTTGAGCAAAAAAATCCCCCAGCCCCCTTTAAAAAAGGGGGATTAACGCAGGAAACAACTCGCAATATTAAAAAATAAAAATATTGTTCGGTGTAAAGGCAAAGGTCCTGCCGCTCGCTGGACTTTACTAAAATAGTAAGGGTATTAATTTTAGTAAGGGTATTAGTGGGGGTATTATGAATAATCCTATCCTTTTTGATTCTGTTCCTTATGATGTTTGTGAGGATCTTGGTCAGGCACTATATATAATTTCGAAAAAAATTATTAACCTACTAAACCAATTAAAATGAAAAAAATTATTATTATTATTGCTGTTTTTATTTTATCGGGTTGCCAAACGACGTCTTTTAATCCCGATCCTGCATTATTTCAAAAAGATAACGGTGTTGCTTTTCAGATATCATCACATCATCCTACAGAAGGTGATGCGTGGACGATTAAGCCCGGTGAAACAAAAGTACTGATGGAAGATGATGGTCCGGCGATTATTCGGAATATCTGGTTTACGCTTGGTGGAGGTCCTGATGCAAGTTACGGTGTTGATTTATTAAGAAAGCTGACAATAAGAATGTTTTGGGATGATGAGGAATCACCAAGTGTTGAAGCTCCATTCGGTGATTTTTTCGGGAATGGGTTTGGCGTATATAAACCTTTTTACTCACAGTATATCGGAATCACAAGTAAGGGTTATTTCTTATTTTTTCCAATGCCGTTTAAAAAGCGCGGAAAGATCGAAGTTACCAATACATCAAAACATTCGATAATCATTTTCTTTCATTTTCTCGGCGCTAAATATGATAAACTGCCTGATGATACTTTATATTTTCATGCTCAATGGCGAAGGGAAAATCCTACGGAATACGGAGAAAATTATTCCATCCTCAATGCAAAAGGTAAAGGCTATTATGCGGGTTGCTTTTTGTTTATGCAGGGATATACATCCGAAGATAAATTTAACTTTCTTGAAGGCGATGAATGGATTTATGTCGATAATGCAACCAATGCGGTTATAAAAGGCACCGGTGGAGAAGATTATTTTCAGGGAGCGTGGTATTTTTGCGACGGTCCGTTTCATGCGCCGTATCACGGTTTGATAATGATGGATCACGCAACCAAACAAGTTGGATGTTATAGATTCCATATTCTTGACCGCATAAACTTTGAGAAGAATATTCGTGTTGAAATCGAACACGGCCAGCGGATTTATAATGAAGCAAAAGCTGATTTCTCGAGCACGGTTTTTTGGTATCAGGATGAACCGCACAAACCTTTTGCGCCAATATCAGACGATCGTGAACCGACAAAAACAATTCCCGGATTGATTATGGAAGGCGCTGTTGAGTTTGAAGGCACGACCGGCACGCATCCATATTATGTTTGCACATATAATGGAGGCTGGAGCAGAGATATGGCGGCATTACTTTCTTTCACAAAAGCCAACGATTATGTTGAAAGAGAATTTGACGTTGAGAAAGACGGTAAATATTCTATTGGAATAAATTATATTGTGAATGACCATAACGGAATTTTCAAGGTAGAAATTGATAACGAAAAAATAGGTGGTGATATTGATGGTTATGCTGCAGATCCTATGGATGCGTATTTATTATGCAGAAATAAAGCATCGGGTTTAAAACATCTCGGTGAATTAGAACTGATAAAAGGAAAACACAAAATTAAAATTACTGCAGTTGGGAAAAATAAAAATTCAAAAGGATATAACGCAATTATAGATTGTGTGACGGTTACCCGACCTCAGTAAGGTCGGATTCCGGCGATGCCGGAATGGTATTCAGTAATCGGTAAT
>JAOZNZ010000496.1 GCA_029933535.1 bacterium
TGTAACTTGTTACATCATAAGTAACCCAGTCATTATCGTTAGTTACATCTACGAAAGGTGCTCCGGTACCTATTCCTCCACGCGTGATGATCACGCTGTCGCTGGCAACTATGTTGAGATAGTTAGTGCCTATGACAATTATTTCATTCAGTCCGACATCCAGCGGCAATGCGGTGGATGTCCAATTTGCGCCGGCAGGAAAATCAGCCACGGTTCCATTAGCCGCGTTGGAAACTGACATTACGCCCATTACATGGATATTGTTTGTTCCTGCTACTGCAAATTCCGTAATGTCGTAAGTGACAAATGTTGCCGGGTTTGTAATATCAACAAACGGTTCGCCTGTTCCAATTCCTCCGCGAGTAATGATTACACTGTCGCTTGTTGAAACGTTGAGCAGATTGGTTCCTGTTACAACAATCTCATTCGCGCCAACATCAAGTGAAAGTGCCGGGGTAGTCCATCCGAGAGCAGCATCAAAGTTAGATGCGGCGCCGGTTGTGATGTTTGATACAACCATGCCGCCTATCACGTGAAGATTATTCGTACCTGCAACAGGAAGCTGTATGAAATCATACGTTACAAATGTTGGAGTTGTAGTGATGTCAAGATACGGTGTGCCGGTGCCATAACCTCCACGATTAATAATCACGCTGTCATCAAATTCAATTCCCCACGCGTTTGTGCCTATTACAATAATACTATTATCACCAATTGCCAAAAGCACGGACGGTGTTGTCCATGAGTCGGCAGCAGGGAATAACGCTGTCGACCCGTTAGCGGCATTAGAGACTAACATGTCGCCTGCAATATTGAGGCCGTTTGTTCCGGCAACCTGAGATGAAGTAACATCATACGTTACCTGAAAAGGTGTTGATGTTATGTCTACAAACCCGGGAGCCACGATTTCATAAACTCCCATATCAACAATACCATTCCATATTCTGGGTGCTCCGTCAAGATCCTTAGCTCCAGTCATCCATGATTGATTCATTCCGGCATCTATAGTAGGTGAACTTAAATTTACATTGTAATTATCAGCAGACAAGTCTATAAACATGGGATTGTTCGTGATGTTTCCCGATCCTGCAGGTAAAGGATACGTGCATGAATAATTAACAGATCCACCGCCCGAGAAGATATAGTTAGTCTGATTATTGAAATACACAATACTATTATTGATCTCACCATTACCGGAGAAGAAGACTCCTCCATCACCATTTACGGATGAATTGGATACAATAGTACAACTTTCTATCATCGTACCGGGCTTCACGTAAATCCCTCCTCCAGCCGCCTGACTACCGCCAACAGCTTTGTTTTCATAGATAAGGCAGTTCCTGATCAAACCTTTGAAGGAAGCAATTCCTCCGCCTTTCACACCGATATTGTTACGTATAATACAATTAACAAGTTCTCCTCCTCCTTCAAAATCAACTCCTCCTCCCTGTCCTAAGCCAATATTATAGGCTATCAGACTATCAACTACCAAACCTCCTGTATGAAAGAACACTCCTCCACCATGAGCATTAGTAGCAGTGTTGAGCCGAATAGTTGAATTGGTGACAACTCCGCCATCTCTATAAATATACACCCCTCCACCGCCATTACCACCGGAACGGTTTAAGAGAATATCGCAATTTTCTGCCCAACCACCTTTGTCAAGGTATAAACCTGCGTCATTACAGCGGGTGATAATACAATTACGCACTATTCCATTCTTATAAATATACACACCGCCACCATTTGAATCATCTCCATTTGTAAGCGTGAAACCGTCAACTATTGCTGACGCATGGCTGATAGATAAACAACGATGTGCTTCATTGCCATCTATAATTGTAACATCTGCACCGTTCACACTTTCAACAGTGATACCTTTTGCCACGATTATTTGAGAACCCGAAATATACGTGCCATTGGTTACCAGAACAGTGTCACCATCAGACGAAGCTCCAATAGCTGCCTGAATGTTCGTTGCTGCCGTTGTCCAGGAATTGAACGGGGATACATGACTGCCGCTTTGTGATACATAGAGCGTTGCAGCAGAAGATACTGCGGCAGACAAAATTGTTGTTATTACTAATAGTGTTGTATAAACGCGATTGAAAATTGTTGTTTTCTTTTTCATTTTTTATTCCTTACCTGATTTATATTTATTGATGTTAGTTTCAAGCACTACATCAAACTTTGTTACCTACTAATTATTATCCAAGTTATATATTAATGACGTTGACATGTCACACCACAAAAAAATTACTGCATCAAGGGTGTATTCGCATTTTGGTTCTTCAATACCATAATTAATCCGTTCTTTATCGTAAAATGTTTCACTTGTTTTTAGGGTTTGGTTGTATTTAAGTTCCGAATGATATAACAAACCTATTTATATGTTATATTATTTTTAGTTTATATATTAATGCTTATTTATATTTAAGATGAAACAATCATCACATGCACATATTATATCACAACATATTTGATATGTCAAGCGCTTAATCGTATTCGGGTTCCCGAACAGCATATTTAGTGTGTTCGTATATATATCATAAAAGATATGGTACACATAATCACTATTTAAGTTATCATATTCTTGATATTTTTTAATAAAAAAGATACAATTAGCTTGCGTTATACACAATATGTATAAAATAAAGTCATTTCCGAAATATTTATTGTGAATGAAAGTTTTTAATTTCTTTGCTCCGCTGCTCAATTCAAAACATTATACGAGGATAATAAAAATGAAAATATTACTGATTTTAATTCTCTGGGTTCTTCTATTAGTTCTATGCTGGCCTATTGCAATAATAGCTTTAATACTGTGGCCTGTTGTATGGTTGTTATCAATTCCGTTTCGTATCGTCGGAACAATTATGGAGGCATTTCTGGCTTTGGTAAAGAGCATTCTTTTCTTGCCGGCAAGACTCTTAGGCTACAGGGAAAATAAATAATATGTCTAAACCATTAATAATTACAGCTCGTATTAAAGCCAAACCCGACAACTTAGATAATGTCTAAAATTTTATATTAATATGTTATTTATAGTAATCAAAACACGTGATCGGCGCATGCCATTTAACAAAACCATTCTGACACTTCTGATGACAGCCGGCCTGACATTAAGTATTGTGCAAGGTTCCGAAGTTTCGATTCCTGCAAGAAGTGA
>JAOZNZ010000497.1 GCA_029933535.1 bacterium
ACAGAGTCCAACGTATTTAATTTCAGGAACAGCTTTATAAATTCCCCAGCTGAGCATACTCATCGGATTAGTATAATTCAACAAATAAGCATTCGGGCAAATTTCAACAATTGCTTTTGCTATTTCAACTAGCGGAGGTAAAGTGCGAAGACAGCGCATAATTCCGCCTGGAGTGAGAGTATCGCCGATACATTGGTCAACGCCGTATTTCATTGGAATATCAATTTCTTTTTCTATTGCATCATACCCGCCAACAAGAATGCTTGTAATCACGTAATCAGCGTTTTCGAGTGCTTTACGATGGTCGTTTGTCACGCTGTAAGTAGCGTTTTTATAATTACCTTCCTTAAAAATTCTTTTGATAATTTTACCTGCGTAAGCCAGTCGTTCTTTATCGATATCCACAAGAGCGAAATGAGCGTCTTTAAGTTTATCATAAGTGAGAATATCAGCAGTTAATCTGCTTGAGAAAACTAAACTTCCGGCGCCGATAATAGTAATTTTTTTCATTTTATGTCCTTTTTTTGTTATTTAGAAATTATATAATTATTATATTTTTCAGGGTAGGTAACACTATAATGAGTAACTTTGACACCTTCTTCCCATGGCCACTGCATGATTGTTCTCAGTTTTAGATTCAAAGATTTTGCTTTTTTATACAATAAGCGAAATTGTTTCGCGTTATTATAGTAAGTTTCCTGAATTATAATCGGTTTACGATGTTCATTTTGTAGAAACATAATTATCCCACATTCTTCTGTTGTATTCGGGATTTTTGCCACGTGTTTGTCCTCCTCCTTCGGCATGAAGATCATACCATCTTTGAACATTTGAACCTGCGAACACCGATTCAACGGCATTACGAACATTCACGAGGAAGCTCCAATTTTCCAGAAAATAAAGTTCATTCCATTTTTTCCAGCCTAATGGTTGTGCCGGACCCATTGGACAAAACCGTATTTGTACTTCATTAAAGCCGAGTTCTTTGATTTTTTACAGACGGGTCCAGCCTTCCGTGCCAGATTACGAACGCGATTTTTTCCTGACCCGCTTTTCTCATATTTGTCAATTGTTGGATAACTGCATTCGTGTTTTCATGATAATGACCAACAACTGTTTTGATTTTTTCGTGCCATTCTACTCCTTTTTTAAAAGCTTTGTAATCATAGCCGTTAAGATCATAAGAAATATAATTGGAGCCGCCTGTTTCATAGGCATAACAATTATCTGAGAAAAGGAATAAGGAAAGAAATAATATATTTATAGTTTTTTTATGCAAAACAATTAAAAAATTAAATTTATTGACAAAACAATTATTGACAAAACAATTAAAAATCAAATATTGCTTTTTATAAAAAATTATTCTGCTGTTAATCATTTTGTAAAATGATTTCATATAATTGTATGAAAATCAAGATAAAATTTCCAGAGGATATACTATTTTCTGTTTTCTATTGTGATGGTGCCTAACTTGTAACGGCGATAACCGTCATCTCCTTTCAATGGAAGAGCAATTCTCGGCGTTCCGTCACGATCACCAACCGAAACAAACACATCGTAGCTGCCCGGTCTTATGGCAGGAGCAATAAGTCCGACAACAAATTCGCTTTCGTGTTTTGTGATTGGAGAATTTGTGGAAGATCCAACTTTCAAGTCACGCATATTGAGTGTATCATCGCTCAGCACCGAGACAATTCCGCCTTTGGCATCTTTTAGTGTCAGGGCGGGAAACCCGCCGGAATAGCATGGAGCCACTCCTTTATTTGACCACGTCCACCGTACTTTAAACCTTTTACCGATCTTTATAGTTTTTGGCCAGGTAACTTCTGTTGGCAGTAACCGGTACCCCAACCTCAAATTAATTTCATCAATAATTTTGCGATTTTCTTTTAAGAAAATTTTTGGTTCCCAGTGAACAGACATAAAACTGGCATGGTAATCTTCAACCGATTTAAGCAAAAGTTTACCATCCCATGCACCGCGTTTAACAGAACCACCATAATGCTCGTGTTCAAGAACAACCGGCATTTTTGGCCAGAATTTTTGAGCCATTTCGGCATGATACCAGGAATTCGGCGGTGGTTGTACTAAAATACTGTCATCGTGGATTGTTACACCTTTAGAGAAAGCGTAGTCAGTAATTGGAAACCTGCGTCCGGGTTTATCATGCCCGGCAAAGTCATCGCTAATGCACAGCTGAGTTTTTTTGAAATGTTTAAGATGTAAATCAATGTGAGCTTTTTTGATTTTTAAACTGTCCTGATTGCTGCTCATAAAGGTGTGGCCTTCTCCCCAAAGACCATAAGTGCCGACAAAAATATATTCAACATTTGGGTTTCCATCATATCTTTTAGCGACCGCGGCGAGGAAATCATCAAGTTTTCTCAGAAAAACCGGGTCATCAAAAAAGGGGTCCCAAGTTTCACTACGTACAACCCTGCCTTTTCCGAACTGATAAAAAGTACCTTTTGCGCCAGCTTTTTTCACCCATTCCGGAGTTGGATATTTCATCCAGTTTTCTGAACTGGTCAGACATAATGAGATTCGTTTTCCTTTATCAATCCAACGCTGTGCGGGAGTGTCAAGAATAGGCCAGTTGAACTTTCCTTCTTCAGGTTCAATGAAAGCCCACGGAATTCTCATAAACACAGTTGACAATCCCGGAAAATCGTCAACAGTATCTGAAGGTTCAAGTTTTGAGCCATAATTTTCCGGAATATTTGAATAAAAATACAAAACCCATCCCATGCCGGGATTAACAAGGGCGGCTTTCGTGTCTTTTGGAAAGACTGTTACTGCATTTATAGACATAGCCATGGACAAAAATATTAATACCGGTATGAATTGTTGCAGCTTTTTCATAAACTATTAGTTGTTGAAAGTATATTTTGACTAAAAGGCAAGTTCATCGATTCCCCCTTTCCTTAAAGTGGAACATCCCGATTATTCCATCGGGAGTGGGTTGAGGGATTTTAATTTTGGTCACTGGAAAAACTAAGCATACGCCGGTCAAGAGGTCGGCAGGACATTTCCCTCTTCGAGCGTTTCTAATTTAAATCCGAAACTGATTTAACAATTAAAACGTGAAAATATTTAACAGTCTATTCCAAAAACCTCCTTTTCTGGAATCCCAGCTACGTGTGTCTAGAACTACACCTTCCGGTGTAA
>JAOZNZ010000498.1 GCA_029933535.1 bacterium
CAAATAATTCTTCGGGTTTTTTCCAATCGGCAAAAGATGTTTTACTATAAAAAATATAAAAATTATCTAACTGTATAGCATGATTTAAAATTAACATTGCTCGAATGGGCGGATTTTTAGGGCTATTAAATTTGCCTTCTTTGAATATCGTATCATTTCCTGATTTTCCAGAGAAGTTATTTGGCATTATGCAAAATCTAAATTTTGGATGATAAACTTCCAGATATTGTTTACTCTTGGTTCCTGAAAGCTTGTATGAATAGGGTGTTCTAGATACGGTGATAGCAATTCCGTTATCGCCATTTATCTTTGACCAACCGATTGGTGCATCAGCATAACCAATTGTTGATATATACCAATTTGGTGGTAATGATTTATTGATTTGCTCAACATTGATATCTTCAACCACTAAACCGTCAGCGTAAGCGAATGAAGTAAATAATAATAATAAAACTGCAAGTATAATTTTCATAATTTTTCTCCTATAACGATTGAACTGAGCGGCGGCACAAAAAATAGGTAGCCAAGCCGTCAGCTCCAGTGATTTTGTTATATTTTAATTTCTGTTCTATTTTTCCAATAAAAAGGTTTTCGATGAATGTTCATAATAGAAATAATTAATATATGATTTGGCTCTACTGAATAAATAATCCCATATGGAAAACTTTTTAATAAGATTCTATGGCATTCATCTGATATTTTAGACCACGCATAAGGAAATGCCATAATATTATTTATAGCAAATAATATTTCATTAAAAAAAATTAAACCAAGCTTGCTTTGGCAAGTTTCATAATAATCAATTGCCTGATTTAATTCTAATTCTGCTTTTGGAAGAAATCTATAACTCATTATTAAATTTCTTCTTTATTTTATCAAAAACTATATTGCCGGGAACTGATTTTACTTTTCCTGAACGATATTTTTTTAAACGATTTTCTGATTCTAGAATCCAAGCTTTTTCTATAATCGGATCTATAGGTGAAATGTCAGCTAATATTTTATCAACTAAATGAATTTTTTCTTTTATTGGTAGATCTATTGTCTTATCGTAAACTTGTTTGGCTAATGTTATCATAATTCCCCTATGGTTTAGTTTTAAGATAATTATACCATAATTATAAAAAATATCAAAATCATTACGAATTATTCAAATAAGTCACATTTCTGTAAACTTTATTGTAAATATAACGTCCTGCGCTTAACCGGCGCGCGTTAGCGCGTCCGTGTTCAAGCGCTTGTTATAATTTTCAATAATATTACAATTAACCTTAACTTTGCTTTAAAAAATGGTTGTTTTCAAACAATCGAGCAAGTGTATTATTCTGTTCACTTTTTCGTAAACTTCATATATGGGTAACAAGCGAAACATACTATTCCTATGATGGAAAAGGTAGCAGCTAAAAATATGACGCTATTAATAGTTTGCCACCGTCCTATTTCTTCAAAGTAGATAGCCACACCAGCTACAGCTAAACCAAGAAAGGGTGCTAATACTCCAAAGATTTTCACGAGTAATGTTGTTTCAAGAAGAATTCCACAATGAGGACATTTAACTTTCCATGGATTTACCATTTTGAAGCCTTCGATATAGGTGAAAATACCGTTACAACTGGGACATCTTGGGTATTTCATTTCTTTTCTCCTTCTTCATAATTATAACGATGGAACTGAGCTGCGGCACAAAAAATAGGTGGCCAAGCCGCCGCGACCCGCGTATGCTGGGTTCAGCTCCAGTGATTTTGTTATTTGTTTTAATTAATATCTTTTCTTCTGCTCATCATAGGGTTTTAAGAATTTATGCGGAATTTCCCATTTGTCCTTAACAGAATTCCACCATTCTTGCCATGCTTCACGTTTATAGCCGAAATTCTTCCCGGTCACTTTTCTTAATTTTTTAACTATAAATCCACTGTTGTAGTTTTTTATTGATGGTGTAATTCTGGCTATCGCAAGAGGAACAGCTTGCTTATCCCCAAGTGTTATAAGTGCGCGAAAAGCCTGCGGCAGGGCATGAAAATTATTGTCTTTCAAGCATTCTCGTAAAATTGGCACAGCCTCTTTGGAGCCAATTCTTGCAATCGCTTCACAGGAATATGCGTGATTCCAATATCCAATTCTACGTTTTTTCAATATATCAAGAAGGAATGGCAATGCATTTTTATCTTTAGTTTTTCCTAAAGCAATTATCGCTAAATACGATTCTGTTCGTCCTGAATCATTAAGAATCACCTGCGCCAAAAAGGATTGTTTATTGATTGGTTCTGTGTATACGCCGTGACTAGCTAATCCTAAAGCACCTACTAGACGATGTAAAGTATTTGAACGACTGTAAAGATCTATAAGAATCGCTCGCGACTGTTCTGTTTGTATTTGTCCAAGGACTTCAGCAATCCAAAAAGAATTTCTTCCGTTTAATTTCTCATAATTGTTTGACTCTTTTTTTATTAGTGGCAAGATTCTATCTCCATGCCTAATGGCTTTTTGAGTAGATCTCATACCAAATTTGGCATCATGGACAAGAATCTTAGCGGTGTCACTTTTGGTTATACCTGGACCAAAGGACGAATAAATAACAAATCCAATAAAGGTTGCTACTACAACAATAACTATAATTACTGCGAATAATAATTTTTTAATTATTTTTTTCATTTTTCTTATAACGGCCGAGTTGAGCAGATTGCGTATAACGCAGGAGCGCTTTGCTCCGGATGTTATGCGTAATTCTGCTCCAACGTTTTGTTGAAGGCGAGCGAGTCAGCGCGCGCCGGAAACAAATCGTTGGAATTCACTCAACTCGGCCGTTGCAGGTGCGCGCAGCGCGCCTGCAACGATTGAACTGAGCAGCGGCTCAAAAAATAGGTAGCCAAGCCGTCAGCTCCAGTGATCTTGTTATTTGTTTTAATTTTTTTAACTTTTTACTTGAGAGTTGAAAATTCGGAGTTGGAACTTCTTTTTGATATTTAAATATAAGTCTCAACTTCGAATTCTCAACTACCAACTCTCAAGTTTAAGATTTTATTATTTTTCTAACGCTATTTCGGAAATAACGATTGAACTGAGCAGCGGCTCAAAAAATAGGTACACAAGCCGTCTGCTCCAGTGATTTTGTTATTTGTTTTAATTTTTTTAACTTTTGACTTGAGAGTTGAAAATTCGATAT
>JAOZNZ010000499.1 GCA_029933535.1 bacterium
GACTGTTCAGTATTCATAATGGGTTTCTCGCAATTTTTATGTTCGCCGACACAAGATCGGCGGGACATTTTCCTTTTCGAGCAATCCCTAATTAAAGTTTAAGAGAAGGTTTTTCTTTCCTTTAGTTATTTCAATGATTCCACTGTCCCATTTTGAATTAAGGTAAGGGGAATGATAAGTAGGATAATCCAGATTTATCTTTTTGTCATTCAGTTCTCTTAAACCAAGGGTATCTATGCACAATTTTCCCTGACGATTAGAATAATAAGTCAGAATCATTTTGTTTTTATCAAACTCAATTTTATTCCCGGAAATTTCTTTACAAAAATTATCAAATGAACCAAAATCTGAACGCGAGCCAACTTCACATATAGCGCCATTATGGCCACCTTTACTTATAATCTCCTTATCTTTCCAATCGCCATTCGTAGTCCACTCATATCCCCGGAGTAATTTTAACGCGATATAAGTATTATTTTCGCGAATGAAAATAAATCCGTTTGTTTCTATAATTTCTTCAAAAGAATGCTTTGGAACATAAGCGTGTATTAGCTGATAAGGCTGATTAGTCGGAATTTTATAAAGAGCGAGGAGAGTATTTTTGTTTTGGAAGAAGCTTCCGCAACCGCAGTCAATATCACCTGTCCAATAACCATGTTCGGGACCTTTTTTCCCCGGATGATGTGTAAAAATTCTTGATGTTGTGCTTGTTCCGACAGTGAGATCCCATTGATGCTGCTCATGGTTTGCATACCATTTTCCGACACAATTTTCCGGATAAGGATCTTGTTTTTGAACACATCCCATTACGTATTCAGGGGTCCAATAAGTGTATTTGCAAATACTTCCCGGGAGGGGTTTTTCGGGCATTGGATCTTCAGTATTATGTAAATGCTTTCGTTCCCTATTTTCGTAGTTATTTTTTCGATTAAGTGCAATATCAATAATAATTTCCGACGGTCGATATGTTGAGGTCAATAGTTCAGTACTTGTATCTCTGTTTTTCAACAATTTTGGATTTACATTATCGAAATAGAGATACTGTAAAGGAAAAGTGCTTTCTGTTTTATGATCTAACGCCTGATTTTGGTATATTCTTCCGTGAGCTCCGCAGTACATTCCATTTAGTGAATCGACCACCATATCGGCGAGGAGAAGATCGAGCATCATCCCGGCAAGCTTTTTAATTTTTTTGTCTTTACTGAAGTCGTATAAGTTTACAAGACATTCCCAATCCGGCAGTAAATAACATGAGGAATCAAATTCCCCCCACCCTCTTCGAGCTCGGAATTTTATAAAATTTTCTAGCCATTTGCCGTCTTCTTCGAGCAGCACTTTTCCTTTTTTCCCATAAGCTTTGAATATTTTATCAGGAAAAGCCTGTGCCATCAGGTATCTACTGGAACGAAAGAGGAAGAAATGATTTTCTGAAGGGAAGCAGCTTTCATAATCATAATCCAGGAAAAAGTTTTTAATTGCTTTAAGCGTTTCCGGTTCAAGTTTTTTTGTGCCATTAAACAAATAATATGCACGTGTCAACTTTACAGCGGCAAAATCACATTCCCCTTGAAGTTTACGCCCTTTCGGGTGTGGGAATTCAAACCATTCCGCTGTACGCTTTATTCGTTCGTTAGCTTGTTTCTCAAATCGGTCGATTAGCAGATTAGCGATTGCACGATTTCCGTAGATATCGTTTCTGATATCAGAGACGTGTTTAGCGTTAATTACTCCTCTGGAAGCTGAATTTGTAATGAGGAGCAAGCGTCTCTCATTAAAATTCCGGATTACGTTTTTTGTTTCGATTTTTTCTGAGTTTAAAGTATTTGTTTTAATGGTATTCTTTTTTTTGATTTGTTTAGCAGAGCATCCTGATGAAGATATTTGCACTAAAGAAAGTAAAAGTATTATTAATAAATTTTTCATAAGTTTATATATTTCAAATATTTTTGACACGGATGACCATGAGTACATGTTATTTCATTAGACACTAATCCCGAAAAATTACAAATCTATGATTTGTCTAATTTTACGAGGATGCTCGTAATGGTTGCAAAATCAAAGGTTTTGACCATTTCGGCATTTACACAGATTTTAAATTTTTCATAATCCGTGAGAATTTGTGAAATTAGTGTCTCTATTTTTTTATTTATTTTCACTTTCAATCAATTGTAAAGATTTAGCGGTTTTTTTACCGATAATATAAAAACCTAATCCTACGAGGAAAATTAATACCCCTGTAAATGCAATTGCTATTCTTGAAATCATATCATTAGGTGTGAATAATAATAATAAAAGTCCACTGCCAACAATCATTGCAAGAGTACCAATAATAAAGAATTGCCGGTTGTCAACATTGCCGATAGATTCTTTAACAGGATCAACAGGCGTATTCATAGTTTTGTAAAAACCTTCTATTTTGTCTTTTGATTCACTGCCAACCCATCTCCAAGCCAAAGTAGAGAGTAAGAATGTTCCACCACTAATCAATATAATTCCGCCAACAATTAAAGGGAAAGGCCATTCTTTGGTAGGATCAAGATTGAATAATCCGGTTGAATTAAGTATATCAGTAGCCCATTTGTGCGGAACAGCAAGAAAACCGTAGGTTTTTGTAAGAGCACTGTATCCGACACCAAGAACTGAAGCAACGACAGCTGACCATCTCGGAGTTTTTTTGACCCAATAAACAAGCAGGAAAGGCAGCGCGATAGGCATACCGATGCTTCCGGCGAGTAAGAGCATCAAATCGAATAGAGGCAAATCTTTTTGACCTGCAAAAAGTAATGCTGTCAGCATAACAATTAATCCGAGCATTACATTTACTATATGAGCAACAACAAACATTTCTTTTTGAGAAGCTTTTGGACGTATTAATGGTTTATAAACATTCATACAGATAATCGCCGCATTCTGATTTACAGCGGTGTCCATACTGCTCAAAGTTGCCGCGAAAATTACCATTATCAAAAGACCGGCAAGACCATGCGGCAGAACGTGAAGTCCCATTATTACGTAAGCTCCGTCCTGAGGGTTAGCGAGTCCCGGCAATGAAGCAGCAATATCAGGGAAAAAATATGAAGCAGCAATAGGGGGAATAAACCAGATAAGCGGACCAATAAAAAATAAAGCTGCGGCAAAATATGCTGCTTTACTTGC
>JAOZNZ010000049.1 GCA_029933535.1 bacterium
GCCTACGGCTCATCGCCTTGTAATCACCTCATATTTGACTTTTTAAGGGACGACTACTTAGTATCAAAAATTATAAACTCCGGAAAATTTAACAAGATTATGCAAAATACAATCATTAATGCTGTTGCACCAACAAGAATATGCGATGTCGGCGGATGGACGGACACTCATTTTGCCAAATTTGGTGCGGTATTTAACATTGCGGTATATCCTTATGTTGAAGTTCAAATTCATTCTGTGCCGCCGGTGCAGACTGATGCTCCTCTGATTATTAATGCAGAGAATTTTGGAGATTCATATTCTTTGGATCCCGGACACGTTATCTATGATAAGCATCCTTTGATTGAGGCGGCTATCAAGACAATGAAGCTTCCGGAAGATCTTTCACTAAGAATCAATATTTTCTCTTATGCTCCGCCAGGAGCTTCCATGGGAACATCTGCAGCTGTTTCTGTGGCTTTGGTTGGAGCTCTTAATGCTCTCACTCCGGGACACATGACGCCTCATGAAACGGCTGCTTTAGCGCATTCCATTGAGACAAAGGAACTGGGACTTGAGTGCGGTGTTCAAGACCAACTTGCCAGTGTTTATGGGGGTATTAATTTAATTGAGATAGATGATTTTCCTCATTCACGGGTCTCTAACCTGACAATCCCCGATAATATATGGTGGGAGCTTGAGCAAAGACTCCTCCTTACATACATAGGCAAACCTCATTATTCATCTGAAGTCCACAAAATGGTCATCGCTGATCTCGGAAGCGAACCCCATAACGATCCGCGTCTGGCACAACTGCGACAGTTAGCCTATCAATCTAGAGATGCGCTCTGCAAAGGAGATTTTGCTGCACTTGGCAGACTTTTCAACACAAACACTCAGGTTCAGCGGGATCTTCACAAAAATCTTATTTGTGATGATTTTAAGGAAATAATCTCACTGGCCGGAGATTTCGATGCTCTTGGATGCAAAGTGAATGGCGCAGGAGGAGATGGCGGCTCGGTAGCTATTCTTACGAATGGGGACATGCGAAAGAAGAGAGAATTGAAAAATGTACTTCTTAAACAGGGATTCCAAATTTTACCCATATATCTTTCGCGCCGTGGACTTCGAGTTTGGAAAACCATTTCTAACAAAGTATTGGAATGCACCATTTAATTATCAATCGACATAAAACATCAATTATAACTGCCAAAAAAATGCCGGTTATTTTTGTTTGTAACTAACGCATTTAAGGTCGGTTATAAAATCGTTGTTTTACTATTCCCTGTAAAATTTGGTGTTTTAAAGATTTTTTGGTATAATTTATAAAGTAATATTTATAAATAAAAAACATATAAATTTATAGAAAATAATTAATGGCTACTTCTTTTAGTACAGAACTGCGCTTTTCACAGCAGCAGATACTTGCACCGCAATTACAGCAATCGCTGAAATTGCTGCAGGTTCCCGTTATGGAATTGCAGGCAATGATAGATAGACAACTTATCACAAATCCTACACTTGAAACTTACGATCCGAATAATAGCGACGATTTGGAAGATTTAAAAAGTTTTGATCCCGATGTGCAGGATAAAGAAAGCGCGCGTGAAGAACGTTCTCAAACATTAACATCTGAAAACAATGAGTTGTTAATAAATTCAGATGTTGATCATCCTGATAAAGTTTATGAAAAGGAACTGGCAAATTTAATTTCTGAAGATGAAAATTGGAAGGCTTTTTATGAATCAGAAGAAATACCCAGCGGACCCGTTAATCGTTATGAATCAGTTTCTTACAGCGAGCGGAAGACAAGTGATGACAGCGATTATGAATTCAGGATGCAGTCTATTCCGGCATCACATTCATTAGTAGATGAACTTCGTGAGCAGTACATGAGTATGAATTTTTCATTGGAAGACAATGAAATTTTTGAGTACATACTTGGAAGTCTTGACAAAAGCGGTTTTTTGACAGAAACGCCCGAAGAAATTGCTGAAGAATTGGAAATGGATCCGGAACACGTTAAAAAAATCATTGAAAAATTTAAAATTTTTGATCCGCCGGGCATAGGGGCCTCTGATTTGCGTGAATGTTTATTAATTCAACTTGAACGTGATAATAAAAAAGACTCTCAGGCATATATTTTAATAGATGAATATTTTGACGAACTTTTGCATAACAGACGTGAACGCATAGCCAAAGGGTTAAAAATCACAAATGAAGAGCTTGCGGTGATAATAGAAGAAGTTGGTCATTTAGATCCTAAACCCGGTCGAGATTTATCGACAATTTCGGCGTTAATTATCAAACCTGATATTATTGTTACGCGAAAAGAGGACAGCAGCTATGATGTTGTGACGAACGACAATCTTCTTCCATATATTCGAATAAGTCCACGGATCAAAGATTATGTTAAAAACAAAGTTTTTAATAAAAAAGAATTAAGTGAGTTACGAACTGAAATTCGTGACGGTGAAAGTTTTATAAACAATCTTCAATTCAGAAAACGTACAGTTCTCGCTGTTGCTGAAGCGATAGTAGAAGCACAAAACGAGTTTTTATCAGAAGGACCAATGGCTTTAAAACCACTTTGTATGAAAGAAATTGCCGATAAAGTAGGCGTTCATGAGGCCACGGTCAGTCGAACAGTTAATGATAAATACATGGACACGCCTCAGGGGATTTATGAAATGCGTTATTTTTTCAGCTCTCATGTTGAAAATTCGGATGGTGAGGATATTTCAACAAACGCTGTAAAAGCAAAACTTAAGGAATTAATAGAAAACGAAGATAAAAAGAAACCTTTCAGTGATGCAAAATTAGCTGACTTGCTCAAAGATGCAGGTTGTCCTGTTGCTCGTCGTACTGTTGTAAAATACCGTAAAATGCTTGGAATTCTTAATACACGGCAACGGAAAGTTTTTGTATGAATTTTTTAATTTTAACATTGACAATATTCCTGTTAACGGCTGCAAATTCGTTTGGCAGTACTTTACTCTCACCCGAAACGGCCGGACAGGTTCATACTGGAATTAATCAACTTTATGATTTAAATTTTGATGAAGCTGAAGGAACGTTTACACAAATTGCAGCAACGGCAAGTAATCATCCTATAGGGTGCGTTTATCTTGCTTTAACATCCATCGGTCGAACTTTAACAAAAGGAACAACAGAAAAAACCACCGCGCGATTTCACGCTTATACTGATATGGCTGTTAAGCGTGCATTACAGTCTAAGAATTCCGAGAAAGCTTCCTGGAATTTATATTATTCCGGAGTGGCATATATATTGAAATCATATTCTGAAGGTAAGCAGCAAAATTATATTGATTCATTAAGATGGCTTAAACGTGGAATTTCTCTGATTAACAGGTCGTGCAAAGATAATAAAACAAGCGCAGACGCTAAAATGCTGCTTGGCTCATATCAGTATTTTACATCCCGTATGCCATGGTACTTTAGGTTTTTTGCTTCTTTGCTTGTAGAACCTGCAAATAAAAATGTGGGAATTGAAAATCTTGAGTATGCGGTTTCACATTCTGAATTCGGGAGAGTTGAATCAGAGATGCTTATTTCTGTTGCGTATTTATGGGATGACCAGTTTTACACAGCGCTGAGTTTTGCGGAAAAATTATCAGTCGAGCATCCTGAGAATTATTGTTTCGGCTTTCTTAAACAGGAAATTTTATTAAGACAGCGGAAATATAAAAACGCGTTAAATTTCGCGACTAATCAACTTGTAAAAATTGAGTATGATAAAAGAAGTGAAATAAACGGACTTATTGTTAATCAGCATTATATGCTGGGGCTGATTTATACTAAATTAAAACATTACGATGCAGCTTTAAGAAATTTCGCTTTTGCATTCAGTTTTGCCGAAAATAAACCTTACCTTAAAGCCTGGGCTATTCTAAGGCAGGGTACAGTCTATGATCTGAAAAAACAACACTCACGGGCGAGAGACTGCTACGCGGTAGTTAAAACAATTCATCATGACTCCGATTTGCTCGATGCTTATGGTCAAAAATTTGCCGCAATACCTTATCAGGGGGAGCAGCTTGAATAAATTATGACAGAAGATATCATTACAAGCCGCTCGAACACTTATGTGAAGAAAATTTCTTCTCTCCTGAACAAAAAAGGACGGGAAGATACAGGATTGTTTTGGGCTGAAGGAACTAAAGCGGTTGAATCGGCACTTAACTCAAATAAATTTGAAATTTGCGATGTTATTGTTAATTCTGATGCAAAAGGCGAAGTGGCGGAACTTTCAAAATCCGCTGAGAAAAAAGGTTTTCAAATAAAAAAATTTAGCAGCGATTGCTTTAACAAAATTTCCGCACTGCGAAATCCTGAAGGTATCGGTGTAGTGGCAAAAACAATTTTGAACTCTGAACTGCCCGATAAAATAGAAAAACCGGTGGTAATATTATGGCAGCTTAATAATCCCGGAAATCAGGGAACAATTATTAGATCGGCTGCTGCGTTCGGCTGCAGTGCTGTGATTCTTGTTGAGCCATGTGTTGATGAATATCATCCGATGTGCATCAGGGCAACATCCGGAGTTTTTTTTTTAATTGATGTCCTGAAATGCAGAACCGAAGATTTGCTTCCATGGCTAAAAAACAGTAATGAAAAAATAATAACTTTAACCCCCGATGGAAAAAAAGAAATAAAAACGGAAGAATTTTCCAGGGGAAAAATTCTGATAATCGGTAATGAGCCGCACGGAATAATGGAAGACCTTAAAAAAACTTTTGAAACTGCCGAAATACCAATAAACCCGGAAGTTGAATCGCTCAACACAAGTTGTGCGGCATCAATTGCGATGTACGAACTTTGGGGAAGGAAGAATAGTTAATCGTTAACAGTTAATAGTTAATTGTTAACAGTTAATAATTGATAAATTATAAATAACAAATAACAAATAGCAACACTATGCCAGTACTACATCACGGGATACATATATTAGAAATTCCCGATTCAACAATGAGAGAACAATTAATGCAATCGCCTGTAATACAGCAAGCCGTAATAATGGAAGTGGATAATAACCACTGGCTAATAGACGGACAATACATTTCTAACGTAGAAAAATTACTTGCTAAAACCGGTATATCATTTAAGGTAAAAACCCATGACGAGTGAACTAATAATACAAAACCTGCTTTCTTCAGTTAATCGTTCGCTGAGACCTGTTTTTAAACACTGGCTCAACGCGGAAGATCTTGAAAGACGTAGCGAAGAACAAACATTACTGTATCTTGAGAAAACAGAAAAAGCTTCTTTAAGAAGACAAATAATTGCCGGCTTGAAGCCGGAATCAAGAGCTTTACTTAAAAACGTTCTTGAAAATCCTGAAACTCCGGTAGGCGAAATAATTGCCATGACAAGAGCTACAGGTCATAACGTTACCCTTGCTTCCCTCGGGGAAATTCATTACAAAGGATTGGCTTTCTTTGAAGATCCGAATTTATGGCCGTCCGCGAAAGCTGAATGGTCGGATGCAAATGCCGAACAAATACTTGTTTTTCCTCCTGCAATGCAGAATGAAGTTATCATTGAACCGCAAATTGAATTTCAATGTGAGATTTACGCTGAAAAAGTTAAACCTGTCAACGCAGAAGAACCTTCCGCAAGTATCTTGCTCACAGAATTTCTTGACAGCGTGAGCAGAGCGGAGATAAAGCTTACTCAGCACGGTAAGTTAAGCTCACGTTCGCGAAAAGTTTTAAGTAAAATATGGGAATCTTACGGTAAATCGATGTGTTCACCGGAAAATATGATTGATTTTGCGCGTGACACCGGAATATTAAGAATTGACAGCACCGGAACAACAATTATTGAGCGTAAGTTTGCTAATTTCCGCAAAGCGCCTAGAACTCAGCAAATGAAAGAGTTTTTTAATTACAGCGCAAGCATGATTGAACCTCCGGAAGAGGAAGCGATTAAGGCTGTTTTTTATGTTCATAAATTTGCATTGCGAATGATTTCTACTATTCTTTCTTCTACTAATAAAGAGGATTGGCTTTTTGCAAAACCTATTTCAGAAATTGTTTCTGAAAATGTTCGTGAAATGTTTTCGGTTAGAAAAGGCATTCGAAGCTGGTTCTGGACTTTTTCAAATGCTGAGTTTCCTCCGGAAACTATATGGAAATCATTGACAAAAAAACTCCTCGATAATTGGTTTGCTCCGGCAGGCGTTATCGAATGGGGCAAAAACCCAAGAAAAGCAAAATGCGTTAGATTAACCGAAATGGGACGCTTTTGGTTGAGAGACGAATTCGCTCCGGCACATAAAGATGCCGATCAGCAGCTCGTAGTTCAGCCGGACTTTACTGCTCTGCTCACTCACTCTGGTCCTTGGGATACTGTAGCGCAACTACTGGGACTCTTCGCCAGGCGTTCCGGAAACGATAATGCAAGCACATTCCAATTTACACAGGAATCTATCAGCACGGCAGTTCAGCAGGGGCACAAGGTTTCTGAACTTCTTGCCGGGCTTGACAAGCATTGTTCTTATCCCATTCCAAAAAATGTTCGTCATTCAATAAAAGAATGGGGATCGGTATCACCGAATGTCACTCTTTACCGTGACATAAATTTATTTTCTTTTGACAGCGAAAAAGAAAGGGATGCGTTTATAAAACTTAACAGTGAAAAAGCAAAAAAATTAGGAAAGCTTCATGCACTCTTGCTGATTCCGGAAGATGATATTTTTAATATAATGACTAGAATATACGCCAAACCGGTTGACTATACGGATGTTCCCATTGGCTCTATAGAAGTAAAACCTGACGGCAGAATCGTCTTACATGCTCCTGATGATTTGAGATTAATTGCTCTTCGCGATGCTATCTCTGAACCAATTGATTCTGAAAAAGCAGAAAATCCACGCGATATAAATTTTTACCTTTCCGCACTATCCATGCGAAATACAAATTTCCCGGTTAATTCTTACGAAAGACTTGTAAATATTCCGGGCAGACCTATTTCGATGAATGTCAGATTGAATTTGCTCGTGGGATTCGGCTTATTGCAGGAAACTCCCGGTTATGAATATGCTATATTAAGCAATTTTGCTTTCTCAAAAAGAAATTTGATAAGAAAACATTTCGATTGGAAAAGAATCATTCTCGCTCGTATTGCAAGGGATGCTTTTGTCTTACTTCCGGAATTTATGGATATAGCAATAGAAGCATTGAAAAAAACTAAAATCGATGGTAAAGTTTATTCTGTTATGATGGAAAAACTTCCTCTTATGAACGAAATCGAAATCGATAAAGATGATGATGATTAAATGACTCCAAATCCGGCTAATCCATTGATTGTACAAAGTGATCGCTCGGTTCTTCTTGAAGTGGATAATCCACTTTACGAATCGGCTCGCGATAAACTTGCTCTGTTCGCGGAACTTGAAAAAAGTCCTGAGCATATTCATACGTATCGCATCACTCCCCTTTCAATATGGAACGCTACCGCTGCGGGATTGCAGCCTCAGGAAATAATTGATGCACTGAAACAATTCAGTAAATTTTCCGTGCCGGAAAATCTTCAGCACGAAATTATTGAAACAGCATCAAGATATGGCCGCATTTCTCTTGTGAAAAAAAATGATGATTTGCTGCTTGAGGTTGATAGCATTAAACTTGCGGTGCAAATTGAGCATCATCCTAAAACAATTCCTCTCATTGAATTTCATTCTGAAAAAAGCTTTCGTATTCAGCCGAAATTCAGAGGAGAAATTAAACGCGTGCTTACTAAAATCGGTTTCCCGGTTAAAGACCTGGCAGGCTACGTTCAGGGAACTCCTTTGGACGTTAATCTTAGCTGCGACCTCGCAGTAAGAGATTACCAAAAAGATGCCGCCGATAATTTCTATCAGGGCGGCGGAAAAGAAGGTGGATGCGGGGTTGTCGTTCTTCCTTGCGGTGCAGGTAAAACTATTGTCGGCATTACCGCTATGTCAAAGGTTAAAACTCATACATTGATTCTCAGCGCTAATATTACCGCGTTAAGACAATGGCGGCAAGAACTTCTCGATAAAACAAATCTTAAACCTGAAGATATTGCCGAGTATTCAGGCAGCATAAAAGAAATCGCGCCGGTAACTCTTTGCACTTACCAAATTTTAACTTACAGGCCGGATAAACATACCGATTATTTTCCGCATTTTAACATCTTTCACAAAAGAAACTGGGGGCTGATTATTTATGATGAGGTTCATCTCCTGCCGGCTCCGGTTTTTAGAATTACTTCCGATATCCAGGCTCGCAGGCGACTTGGCCTGACAGCAACTTTAATTCGTGAAGACGGAAAAGAAACGGAAGTGTTCAGCCTTGTCGGTCCTAAAAGATATGATATGCCATGGAAAGAACTTGAAGCTCAGCAATGGCTCGCAAAAGCTGAATGTAATGAAATCCGTGTTCCTCTGCCTGAAAGCGAAGAACTTAATTACGCAATTTCCGCCGACAGGCAAAAATTCAGGATTGCTTCTGAAAATCCACGAAAACAGGAAGTTATTCTTAAACTTATTGAACAACATAAAAATGATAGAATTTTAATTATCGGACAGTACATTTCACAATTGAGAACTCTTGCTAAAAAACTCGATGCACCTCTGATTACAGGACAAACTAAACAAACAGATAGAGATATCCTTTATAGCAGGTTCAGAACAGGCGAAATTCAATTGCTTATCGTTTCTAAAGTCGGTAACTTTGCCGTTGATCTGCCGGACGCAAATGTCGCTATTCAGGTTAGCGGAACTTTTGGATCACGGCAGGAGGAAGCACAGCGTCTTGGCAGAGTTTTAAGGCCGAAATCGGGTGATAATCAGGCTCATTTCTATACTATTGTAACTTATAATTCTACTGAACAGGACTTTGCTATGAAACGACAACTGTTTCTAACCGAACAAGGTTATTCATACTCTATTAAAAATTTTAATTAGACGGCACTCGAAAAGTACTGTACATTTTATTCGACATGCGACACAAAATAACTATTAACGAATAACTATTAACTGACTATGCCAAATATTCATCCTACCGCAGTCGTTGACCCAAAAGCAAAAATTGATGACTCCGCAATTATTGGGCCTCATTGCGTTATTGGTCCTGATGTAACTATCGGGCCCGAATGTAATTTAATCGCTTTGTGCTATATCGCCGGGCACACAACTCTTGGCGCTAATAATATGGTTTATCCCGGCGCTTCAATTGGTGCACCGCCTCAAGACACTTCGTTTGATCTGTCAAAAACTTCTTATGTTCAAATTGGCAGTAATAATGTTTTCAGAGAAAATATTTCCATTCACAGAGGTTCAAAAGAATTTTCTATTACTAAAGTTGGAAACGATTGCTACATTATGGCAAATACTCACATAGCTCATGATTGTCAGCTCGGTAATAATGTTGTTATGGTTAACTTTGCCGGACTTGCAGGTTATGTTACTCTTGGCGATGGATGTTTTTTATCCGGGAATGCCGTGATTCACCAGTTTTGCTCTGTCGGCAGATTTTCGATGTTAAGCGGCGTATCAGCTATTTCAAAAGATCTTCCCCCTTTTATGATTGCTGATGGAAGAAACGGTGCTGTAAGATCTGTCAACATAATTGCAATGAGAAGAAATGGTTTTTCAAACAAAGCTATTCGCGCTATTAAAGATGTTTATAACATTTTCTATCGCGGCGATTTAAACGTTAAAAACGCTATCGAAAAAATTAAAACCGAACTTGAACAAACTCCCGAAGTTGCTGAGTTTGTCTCTTTTGTTGAAAATTCTGAACGCGGCGTTCTTTCACAAGGAGTTGCTAAAGGAAGAAGAGATTGAGGAAAAATTGGAATAATGGAATAATGGAATAATGGATTGATGGATTGAATCCCCCTTTCCTAAAGGGGGTGCGGGGGATTTCCCTGACACCTAAACACTGACACCTGGCACCTTTTATCTAAACTAAGGAATATAAATAATGATTATCGTAATGCAGAAAGGCGCTTCTAAGCGCGATATCGAAAATATCGAAAAAGAAATCGAAAACTTCGGCTATAAAGTTCATCCTATCTATGGTACCGAAAGAACCGTTATAGGAGCTATAGGAGACGAACGCGGTAAAGCACGTCTCCAGGCTTTGGAAACTTCGCCTGGTGTTGAAAATGTCATACCGATTCTTAAGCCCTATAAACTTGCCGGGAAAGAGCTTCGAAAAGAAAAAACTCAAATTGAAGTTGTTCCCGGAGTTATTTTCGGTGGGAAAAAAATCCAGGTTATCGCAGGTCCATGCTCAGTTGAAAGTTTAGACCAAATTTGTGAAACCGCGGAAGCTATTAAAAAATCCGGCGCAACTATTCTTCGCGGCGGAGCATATAAACCAAGAACTTCCCCCTACAGTTTTCAAGGCCTTGAAAAAGAAGGCTTGGAAATGCTTCTCGAAGCTAAAAAAAGAACCGGCTTACCAATCGATACAGAAGTTATGAAGGAAAGCGTGGTTAACCTTGTTTCTGAATATGCTGATATAATTCAAATCGGCACACGGAATATGCAGAACTTTGATCTGCTTAAAGCTGTTGGGATGTCTGACAAACCTGTACTCTTAAAACGCGGCCTGGCTAACTCAATTAAAGAATGGCTTATGTCCGCTGAATATATTATGGCTCAGGGAAATTTGAACGTTATTCTTTGCGAACGCGGTATTAGAACTTTTGAAACTTCAACCAGAAATACTCTTGACCTCAGCGCGGTGTCAGTATTGAAAAAAGAAACTCACTTGCCTGTTGTGGTTGACCCAAGTCACGCTACCGGACATTGGGATTACATTGAAGATATGTCTCTCGCTGCTATCGCCGCCGGCGCTGACGGACTTATGATCGAAGTCCATCCAAATCCTCATGAAGCCTGGTCTGACGGTTCGCAATCGCTAACTCCTCCAAAATTCGATTCTTTAATGAAAAAAGCTAAAAAAGTCGCCGAAGCAATTGGAAGAGAGATATAGGGAACTAACCTAATTGATCTAATTTCTAATTGCTCTAAACAATTAACAAACTCCAAAGCACCAACAAACTTTTTGATATTGTGTATTGGCCATTGGGATTTATTTAGGTCAATTAGATCAATTAGGTTAATTAGAAATTTAAAAATTGTCAATATTTATAATCTTAAATTAAGTTAAAGTAATGTCTTCCAATTTCTACATCCCCACAACCGTTTCTAAGGAAGCGCAGGATTTTATAAAAACTTTCAACCGTGAAACGCGTGATAATAATATCACTCCAAAAGCTAATGATATCAAAAACTGGGAAGAATATAATAATAATTTCTTATCCGTCAGCAAAGAAAGCAACAATCTCGTTGTAAAAAAATTCCAACCAACACTTAAAAAAATAAATTTCGATGGTGTTGCTGCACTTGAAATCACTCCCGATAATTGGAAAGACAATGGTAAAATTATTGTTTATATTCATGGCGGAGCTTATACTTTATCCTCATCGGAAGCTTCTTTGGTTAATTTTGTTCCCCTTGCTGATAAAATAAAAACACGCATTATTTCAATAGATTATTCTCTCGCTCCAAAAGCAAAATGGCAAACTGTAATTAATGAAGTCATCACAGTCATTAAAGGAATTTACAAAAATTTCAACCCGGAATCAGTGGGCATTTACGGCGATTCTGCAGGTGGCGGACTTGCCGCTTCAGCAGTTTTGAAAATGAGAGATGATGGATTTGAAATGCCCGGCGCTGTTGTTTTATGGTCACCGTGGGCGGATATCACGGAAACCGGTGATACGTATTACACTTTAAAAGATAATGAGCCGGCATTCTTATACAAAGCCGGATTAGAATTTTGCGCAAATTCTTATGCTGATCCTGCCAATCAAAAAAATCCTTATGTTTCTCCCGTTTACGGTGATTTTACAAAAGATTTTCCACCAACATTAATTCAAGGTGGAACAAAAGAAATTCTTCTGAGTAATTTTGTCAGACTTTACCAAAAAATGGATCTGGCAGGTGTTGATGTAAAACTGGATTTATACGAAGGAATGTGGCATGTCTTTCAAAGCTGTTATAA
>JAOZNZ010000050.1 GCA_029933535.1 bacterium
ACAAAAAAGGATTTAAAAATTAACAGTGTTGAAATCAGGATTGGCGAATCATTTACAACAAAATCAGGTATCACAGTATCTATCGAACCGGTTGAAAGCCGTGACAAAAGCATTTCCTCAAATGGAGAAGCGTGGGAAAATGTGGTTCTTGGTTTGAAAAGTGAAATGATTCAATATGCTTCTGTACCTAAAAATTCTGTTTTTAATATTCGATCGCGAAGAAATGGCGACAGATACAAGCCAATTCACGGTAAAGAAACAAAAATAAAAAATTTATTTATCACGGCTCATATACCACAACAACTGAAAAATGCGATTCCAATTATTGAATTGGAAGATCAAATTGTTTGGTTAAGCGGCTGGCGGATAGCGCAAGAATTCAAGATTTCGGATAAAACTGTAATTACAAATACACAGAACATAGCAATTAAAGTAAAATACCACTGTCCGGTTAATTGTCGGGTATTAATATAATTATTATAATTATATTTCCTTTACGAACTTTGCACCTTAGCGAGATATATCTTTTTTAGCGCCAAGTTCTCTTCTTTTAAATTACAATGAAGTTTTTAAAAAACAAATATTTTTTATCTCGCTAAGGCGCTAAGAACGCAAAATAATTAAGGGCTTTCATTGATATTTTTAAGCGCAAGTTTGTTTTTATTCGCTTTTTCTTCTGTCAGGGTATATCCGCGATAAATTATCACTGCTGAAATGAAAAAGGTTATAAAAGGAATTACATAAGTAATTCTAAAAATCATAATTGATGCTGCCGATTGCACTTCGCCACCATGAAATCCAGCTAACCATAATGCTAATGCTCCAATCATAGAACCGACTGCCAGAGATAATTTTAAAATAAAACTGTTAATACCGTAAAAAACTCCTTCTGAACGGAAACCGGTTTCCAGCTCATCTTCATCCGCAATATCAGCAATCATAGAGAAAGGAAAAAGAAGTCCGCCTGCTCCGCAAAACCCAACCAAAACAGCCCAAACAAACAACATAACTACTGCACCCGGTCTAAACATAAAGAATGACATTCCGTAAAACACGGCTGCGCAAAGAAAAGCGCCTGCCAGAACATGTTTCTTGTCATATTTTTCACCGATTTTTTTCCATACCGGGAAGCCGAGATAAACTGCCAACGTGTAAACGGCGTAAGCGGGAAATAAAAGATGTTCAAGTTTCACCCAATATTTCAGCATAAATGGCAAAAATTGAACAGCCAATGTTGTTCCTGAATTTACAATAATCATCGCAATCGCAAGATTTCGGAAAGATTTATTTTGGAAACTTGTTTTTAATATTTTAATAAATGATTTTTTGGATGCCGTTTCTTTCACCCTGATAGTTTCTTTTGTTGTAAAATAAGTTAACAAAAGAAATATACCCGACGGGATTGCAAGGCAGGCCGCTACGACCATAAAACTCATTTGTTTATTTTGGAAATGCAGCAAATCGGAAAACAGTTTCATCGCCATGCCGATAAGTCCTCCGATCATTCCAAAAGCTAAATTATAAGCAAATATCGTTGTACGTTCATGGTAATGAGGAGTAAGCTCACCGCCGAGTGATACGTACGGAACTCCTACGATTGTTATTGCTGTAGTGAATAACAGGTTCGCTATAAGAAGATAGGAGAATATAATTGTATTACTACCCGATCCGAATGGATACCATAATAATACAAAACTTAATACTAGAAGCGGAGTACCCCAAAAAATATACGGTCGCCGCCTACCGTATGATGTTTGTGTGCGGTCACTTATTAATCCCATTAGCGGATCGCTTATCGCATCCCAGAATCGCGGAATGGTAAGTGCCAGCCCTACAAGAAGCGGTGGCAGGATAACTATATCCGTATAAAAATAAAGAAGATAGGAAACTACAGCATTCGTAATGCATGCCATTCCGAAATTACCGACACCGTATCCCAGCTTAACGCCAAGTTTCAGTTGTGAGTTTTCAGATTTTGTTATCATTTAGAGGAGGAGAAAATTATTTTGCCTTAAATTATTCTGCCTTAAATCATTTTGACTTAAATCATTCTGCTGATCACGGCGTCTTCAAAAGCAGCCGGAGTTTCATGGGTATACGAAAATCCCACCATTACCTGAAGGCCAAATGTTTCATAAGGCCTAAGTTCAGGTTTTAGTTCGTAAAATTTCTTTTCTGTCAGATAAGACTCAAATCCGAGTGACGCGGTAGAGATTAATGTTACAGGGAAAGGTGATTTTTCACGTATTCTGACACCTATCTGCCAGGCAACTTCCAATGGTGTAAATACTACTGCAATATCTCCAAGTGATATCATTCCGCCGGAAATAGTGCGGATTTTTTTTTCATTATCGCCTTGTTTAATAATATCATCCACCCATTCAGCCATTATTTTTGACGCGTCTTTCAAAAGGTCATCAGTTGGATCACTGTCATGTAATTTGGGAGCATTAAGATTAATAAAACTATCTCTAATTTCACACATTTTTTCAATATCGTGATTCACATGAATCGGCAGATCGATATTGTAATGTTCAAATTGCAGATTGGTGAGATTAAGTTGACGTGATTTATTTTTTAATGCAAAAAGTCCGGCTTCAGCAATACAGTTTCCTAATCGTTCAACCATTTCAAAGTCACCTTTCGGAACACCCAAATACATCTGCGGCGGCTCGGTGAAACGTTTTATTCCTGATGGTTGAACATTCCCTGCACATCCGAGCATAAAAGAAATTGGAACTGATTCGCCTATAATTTCAGATATCTTTTTGCGAATTATTCCCGGATAATCCGCGGAAATTTGATTGAAATCCCATGATAAACTACACGGATGACATCCATAATTCCACCACATTGTAACAAGTTTTCCCGTTTCACAATCTGTAAATTTTATCACATTAACCGAACCATCAATTTCTCCCCAAGGTTCAGCACGGTCATAACTCAAGCGGTCAAATTTTCCGCATGCGTGTTCGGCGATAACCGGCCGCAGATTTGCTGCAGCCTGTTTAGCGCATTCTGCCGCTTGTTTGCATAAAAAAGCAATATATTCATCTGTTCCGCATGGACCGTTATGGTTATGAGTTACAGCATAAAAAACAGATTCTTCAGAAATTCCACATGCTTGTGCAACAGCCGTTTGTACTTCTTTTAACGCAACTGTATAAAGCAGATCAGCGGTAAGCACAATTATTTTTTTATCATCCTGACATAAACAAGTCGCCTGAAGCATAAGTGGATCATGGATTTCAGATGTGGGATTATCACGTTTTGAGTATTCAAAGCTTTCACCGTCATGCGCGACAAACAAGCGTCCCATACCGACAAGCTGCACGGGTGATTTTGGAGTAATATCAATTTCAGCAGCACCGAGAAGTATTTGATTGTTTTTCATGATTATTGTTGTTTCATTGGACTTATTGGACTTATTGGACTTGTTGGACTTATTGGACTTATTGGTCCTATCTGTCCTATCCATCCTATTCGTCCTATCCGTCCTATTCGTCCTATCTGTCCTATCCGTTCTATCCGTTCTATCCGTCTTATCCGTCCTATCCGTCTTATCCGTCCTATCCGTCCTATCTGTCCTATCCGTCCTATCCGTCCTATCCGTCCTATCCGTCCGGTTTATTTTTTCTATAATCCTTTCTTTTTTTATAAAGATTTTCTGTAAATCCGCCGTTTTCGAGAAAGGATTTCCCTAAACTCTCTAATTGTCGGTCGATTAAATAAATTGCCTGATGAATAATTGTGGCAGCACAGTTCGCGAATCGTTCTGATGAATTGCTTTCGAAGTAATCTTTGTAGGTAACATAAGTTTTATTTTGAATATAAGCAAGTTTTCTGATTTTAATAACTTCCGGATGTTCCTTTTCCCAAATTTCTAAATTGTTTTGCCGAAGATAATCTTCATAATCTTCCAAAAGTTCTTCAAGACTTGATTTCGCTACATTTATAAGTTTTAATTCTGTTTTTTTGGAAGTCGCGGAAGCCATAGAACCTTCTGCAATGTTTTGTTTTCCACTTCGTGCGGCTTGAACCATCTGATCAACGGTTCTTGAAAATTTGCTGATGTATCGATCACAAAAAACAACTGTTGCATCGTAAATTATGACTGTTAATTGATAAGATTTTAGATTTTTGTATCCGCCATGCTTTGGGAAGAAAGAATTGGACGAATTGGACGAATTGGACGAATTGGACGAATTAGACGAATTGGACGAATTGGACGAATTGGTCCTATCAGTCCTATCTGTCCTATCAGTCCTATTCCTCAAAATTTCTTCAAGAAGTTTTCGCCCGGTTTCAATTCTGAATCTAGTTGCTTTAATATTGTCAATGCGATAAGCGATAGAAATTGCTGCGTCTAAATTCAAGAAAAGTTTTCCGCTTTTATTTTTTGCGGAAACTTCTGATTCCAAAAGTTCTCCGGTATCACAAACAATAGCGAAATTGTCTAAAACAACTGTTTCACTCACTTCAAATATTTCAGCAAGTTCTTCACCTGTGAACCAAAAAGAATCATTCCAAAAATTAAAATTATCTTTCATAAGATTATTGTGTTTTGTCTTATTGGACAAATTGGACTAATTGGACATATTGGACGAATTGGTCCTATCTGTCCTATCTGTCTTATCAGTCCTATCTGTCCTATCAGTCTTATTTGTCCTATCAGTCCTATCAGTCCTATCTGTCCTATCCATCCTATTCTTCAAAACCCGGTTTCAATTCTGAATTTGTTTGAATTTTTAAATTTGTTTTTTTGAATTTATTTATTATTTATTATTTGATTCTTGTTATTTTTTTCAAGTTTCAGCAACCGGTGGTAATTCCCCTCTTTTTCTTCTTTTTTCAAGTAATTTAACCGTATGCTTTTCTATCTTATCATTTTTAGCAAGTAATTTATAAATAAATAATTTGGTTTTTCTGTCGAGTGTCTTAATATTTAAATATGTAAAAAGAAATCTCATTTTATCAGTTGATGAAATATTTTTTATCGCATTAGCGGAAAATAATAACGCTGAAATATCTTTTACAGACCATCGATTATATATTTTTGCTCCATACTTTACACGCTGAAGATCAAGTAAATGAAGATTGTATCTGCCTGCCAAAGAACCAACCACATATATATGCCCTAAATAAAAATCCCTGTGAGTTAATCCGGATTCGTGAAGCTTTCTTGCCAGTCTGCCAACTCGTTCAGCCAGTTTGATTTTATTTTCAGTTGACAAAGAAAGTTTTTCTGCTAAAATTTGTTCAAGTGAGCGTCCTTCTTTCATTTCATCTGAAATAATAAAAGAAGATTTTTCAAATATTTTATTTTTAAATTTTTCGCCCATCGCAATTGCCCCGACGTTTGGAATTCCAATAGCAGTAAGGATTTGTATTGCTCGCCATTCAAGATATGCGTTTGAAACGGGTTTATGATAGCGTAGATATTCGATTATGGAATCTTTGACAGAAGTTTTAAAATGGCGTTTTAGATACCAAATATGGTCATTCATTTCCACAGTTACAACCGTCCTTACTTTTTTACGTGTAATCAGTCCGGAACCTTTTAATTGCATGATATCGTCAAAAGTTAAATTACCGAGCTGTTTTGTTTGAGCAGATAATTCAGGATTAACAAACATTTTATTTTGTTTAACTTTAAACTGAAAGTAACCGGTTTTAATGCTATCACGCATAATTTTACCAATGATATTTTTTTGTTTCTTTCGTGAAAAAATATCATGTGAATATTTTTGGAAAGCTGAAAGTCTATTCCGTAAATTGAAAAAATTCAGGTATAATTGAGTGTTAAATGCCGTTAAATCATTTATCCTTTGCCGGGCAGCATGGAAAGGAATAATATAATCTTTAAGTGTTGGTAAAATTGCTCTTTTTACATCAATTAATTTTATTTTTATCGAACCATCATCAAACTCTTTCAGTAAAATATGTTTTACAGCCCAACCGAATTTATAGATATGAGCTTTATGGCATGAATTCATTATTGCTGCCATTTCAGATAAGAATCCGGTTTTTCTTTGTTCTGTTTTTGAATCAGAAACACTATCAGCTAACTTAATTTGCCATTCATCAAGAGAAATATAACCATCCAAATTCGATGTGCATAAAAAAGTCGTTTTTAAACCATCACGTAAAATCTCACCATAAGAAACTACTTGTGCTACCGGCACTCCTGCAGCTTTCATTTTCAGATAAATTTTGTACTCATTTTTAAGCACTTTAGCGTAATGACCCGAACCTCTTTTCAAGTAAAAAACTTTTTTATCTATGTCAGTATTACCGGATGATTTAACGGTAAGAATATCTATTCGTCTGAACAATTTGCCGCGTAATGTTCTATGCACACGTTTTTCATTCAGAGAAAATTTATCATTATTATAGGCAATTGTTTTTTCAATATCAATAAAATTTATGCACTTCTTAATTCCAAGAGATGAAAAATAATCCTTATAATCAGAATGAATATTGAAATTAAGAACGTAGGAATCTGCATTGCTGCCGAGAATAGCACGTGCGACTGTTCTTCGAATAGATATGATAAGTAAAGTAATCATAATGCCGAAGCACCATAATATAACTATTGCGATAATTGAATAGTGAAGCAAAGAACGGTATTTTTTTTCGAGAAGCTGCGGACTAACAACAGCGGCATCGATATAGCTATTCTGCAATGTTTTAACGATTATTTTTCTCACGGCATTTTGAGAAATGTTTTCCGGTATTAAAACCCTTTGAACGCACACGTATCCTTTTTTACTTCGAAAGAAGAAGAATCTCTCTATAGATTTTAAACCATTATTATGAAGAGCGTTTAATTGTAAAGAGATAGATAACGGTTTTGTCTGTCCATCACGCATTTTGTTCATCTTTTTCATAAAGAACCGAAAAAGATTAATATCCAGTTCCTCTTTAAGAACAGCCTGTTTAAAATTTGTAAGCCATTTAAACGCGTTAAGTGTTTGATTAATTTCTGCTAAACGCACTTTCTGCTGCTCTTCAGAACAGAGGAATGAACATACTCCCTGCGACTCCCCTATTTTTTCTTCGTAATACAAAATACTCAGTTGGCGCTGCGATGCTTCAGCAGCTTGCAAAGCTGATTCTTTTGTGTCTCCAAAAGTACAAACATATAGCGCGGGACAACTGCTTGTAAGCGCGGGACTAAGGGTAGATCTCATGAAATCACCAACTTGCAGCGGATCGACGAGTGCGTGTTTTTTCCATTTTATTGAACATGGAGAAAGAAGAACCGTTTTTACCCGTTCTACACGGGATTCTATTACAGCAGGCGAGTACAGTGCTAAAAATGAGTCCAGGCCGAATTCACTAAGATAAGCAAAAGGTTTTTGAGCAATAGAATCCTGGAATGCTATAGCATCATCAATGGACGGTACCGAGCGGCTCCACCGATCCATAACCGGTTCCACCCTTGCGTAATCATCAACCAATCGGAGGAAGCGAAGATTATCAACGATCCATTTTACCGGCACCGGTTGAACAAGAACCCATACAATTACAGCGACTGCAATTAAACAAGCGAAGGTCCATTTTATATAATAGCGTTTATTAATCATTATTTACCTATACAAAAGTCGGAAAATATTTTATCCAGTAAATCTTCAGTTGTAATGTCACCGGTTAATTCACCGATTGCTTTTAATGAGTCCCTGACATCCATAACTATCAATTCTATCAGCGCGTTAGAATTCAGTGATTTTAAAGAGTCTTGTATTAGCTGTGACACTTTTTCCAGCAAATTAATATGACGAGTTCTCATTAGAATCACATCATCTTCAGCGATGATTTTTTTCTTGTTCAGTTTTCCTGCAATAAGATTATGCAGTTCACTTATACCATCTCCTGTTAACGCGCAAATATTAATTGAATGGCATAATTCACTTAATTCTTCAGTAAAAGTTTTCGTTGGTTTACATGGTAAATCACATTTATTCCATACCCATATAATTTTACTTTTGTCTTTTATTTCCTTAGGCAAAATCGGCTTTTTAGTCGATGGCTTCTTTGAAATATCACTTACCCATATTACCATATCGCTCGCGTCTATTGTTTTCATCGCGCGATCAATCCCATGCTGTTCAACTCTTCCTTTTGCGGAACGTAATCCTGCTGTATCAATAAATCTTACAGGGAATCCTTCAATATTTACATCTACTTCAAGTGTGTCCCGCGTTGTTCCCGGAATATCTGTTACCAGTGCTCTTTCTTCGCTGGCAAGTCTATTCAGCAGACTTGATTTACCGGCATTTGGTTTGCCTGCAATTGCGATTTGGAATCCGTCGTGTAGAATTCTTCCGGTATCGGCATTTTTCAGCAAAAAATTTATTTTACTACTGACTTGATTTAGTTTAATAATTAAAAGCTGCCTTTCATTACTGCTGTCATCAACATCGTCAGGGAAATCTATTTCAGCTTCAAGTTCGGAAAGAATATCAATCAGGATTTCCCGTATTTCGTTAAGGGGTCCACAAAGTTTGCCCTCCAATTGGGAAACAGCGGCACGTCGCGCGAGTTCTGTCGGTGCGTTAATCAAATCGGAAACAGCTTCTGCCTGAGTGAGGTCGATTTTCCCGTTTACAAAAGCTCTTCTTGTGAATTCTCCCGGCTCAGCTAGTCGTGCTCCGGTTTGAACGATCAGATTTAAAACTTGTTGAAGAATAACGTTTCCGCCATGGCAATAAATTTCCACAGTATTTTCTCCGGAAAAACTTGAGGAGTCTAACATAAGACCAATGAGCACTTCATCAATTGTGATTGAAGCATTTTTTATTTTCCCGAAAGTCAACGTATGAGTTTTCCTGTCGGCGAGACTTTTTCCTCGACGGGAGACAAAAATAGAATCAACTATAGCAAGGGCAGCTCTGCCGGAAACGCGGACTATACCTATTGCTCCCCGGCCCGGTGGAGTGGCTATAGCTGCGATAGTGTCATCGTAGCTTATCATACGATTCCGGATAATTCATAGGATTAAATTAGTGTCGAAACCGGATTACGATTTCTTCAAATAATGCAGATAGAACATTTGCCCCATAGTAATTATCTGATTTAATAACCAGTAAAGTACTAATCCCGATGGAGCTTTATAAAAGAAAACCATCATAATTACCGGCATGAGATACATCATTCGTTTCTGATTTGCATCACCGGTACTTGGCATAAGCGCCTGTTGGCCGACCATTGCCACACCCATAACTATCGCAAGAGGATTAACTCCATTACCGAGAAATGGAATTGTAAACGGCAGAGTGGCAATATTGTCCGGCATGGATAAATCTTTAATCCACATAAACGGTGCACCCCATAGTTCAATAGAGCGTGACAAAGCTGCAAAGAGAGCAAAGAAAATAGGCATTTGAAGCAGCATCGGTAAACATCCACCCATCGGATTCACGCCATGCTTTCTGTAAAGCAGCATCATTTCCTGCTGAAGCTTTGTTTTGTCATTTTTATATTTTTCCTGCAGCGCTTTAAGTTCGGGTTGAACTTTCTGCATTTTCTGCATAGAAGTAAAACTTTTTGTTTGAAGAGGCCATGTTACCAGTTTAATGATAATTGTGATAATTATGATTGCCCAGCCGTAATTATGGACATATTTGTAAAGTCCTTTAAGTCCGTAAACGAGTATCGGCTTTGCAAGAAATGAAAACATTCCAAGATTAAGTATATCAACATATTTACCGCCACGGCCAACTGTTGTTCCTAACGCTTTAAGATTATCATAATCAGTAGGTCCGGCATAAAGGGTTGATGACCATGCAACGCTTCCGCCGGGTTGAATTGGAGCTAATTTAAAATTTACGAATCCGCTAACTTGTTTATCCTTTTTAAAATCAATAGTTTTTACGCCAATCATTCTTCCGGGTATATCAGGTATAAGTATATGAGTGAAATACTTGTTTTTCAGCGCAAACCATTCTATCGGACCGCCTACAGTCTGCAGGGGTTTCTTTTTGTTTGGTTTAATTCTTTCAAGCTTAAGCTTACCTTCACTAAGAGTGCATGCATCAATGCTTCGCGGTTTTGTATATCGGTCAGCTTTGCTGCTTACTTTATTAATTCTGCCAAGCCAAACACTAAAAGAATTACTTACACTTACAACTCCTGAACTTAGGTTACTGAAAATCATTCCTGCCTGTAATAAATAGCTGTTCGGCTTAAGTTTATAATATTTTTTCACAAAAATTGTTTTATCAATCGTTCCCGTAAAAGTAATATCTGATTGACCAACATGTTCCGGATTGAGAATTAAATTATTTACATTAAGTTTACCAAATTCGCGAATCCTTAAAGGTACTTCCCACGCGTTACTACTTGCGTTAATTGTTACAATAGGACCCTTCTCAACAATTGGACTGCGGTGAATTTCGATTTTTTCTATATCTCCTCCAAATGATGAAAATGTAAATGTAACAAGATCATTAGAAAGAATTGTCTCGGTTAAATCTCCAGCATATCCGCTTGGATCAGAAGCAGGGATTTCTGATAAAACGGGTGTATTGGTGCTTGATTCAAATACTGCTGCAGGTGATTTTACCGCTGCTTCGGCTTGAACCACAGAATTGGTAGTAGAAAGTTGTTGTGCAGGTTTCGGTTTCGGGCCGTAATAATGCATATATATAAAAACTAACAGAAATGTCAGCGCAATTGCTATAATTGAGTTCTTGTCCATAATTCTTTGTTTAAGTTTGTGGTTTGTAGTTCAACTTCTAAAATCTTAAATCGGTGTTCCTTGTTCTTAAATCAATTCGAATATCGAATGTCGATTAACGACTTTCGATCTTTGATTTTAATTTAGTATTCACTTCCCGAATCAAGGTACCGGATCATTTCCTCCGGAGTGCCATGGATGACATCGCGAAATCCTTTTTATTCCAAGCCATAATCCTTTAAAAAATCCATATTTTCGTAACGCTTCAAGCGTGTATTGCGAGCAGGTTGGCGTATATCTGCAAGATGGCGGCAGCCACGGACTGATTATTTTTTTATATCCTATAATCAATAAGCAGGCTATTTTTGTAAATAAGCCGGTTTTCATTTATTATTTAATGATTTGGTGATTTAACGATTTGATGATTGAAAATCGTTTCAATCGTTTCAATCGTTTCAATCGTTAATCAATCCCGCCTTCCTGCATAATACATTAAATTCATCTAAAATCGTTTGCCAGGAAGCGTTTAATATTCCCGGTTCAGCGTGAATTACAAACCATAGATTTTCCGGTAATTTACATCTGTTTAGTCTGACAATTTCGCGTAACCGGCGTTTGATTTTGTTTCTGTCTACCGCTCTTTTGTAAAACTTTTTGCGGACTGTTAATCCGGCTTTGAAGCTATGTTCTTCTTGCGGATAATAAACTATAAGAGTCATTATTTTACCGCGGGATCGTTTTCCCTGAGTGTAAACAGCCTGAAATTCGCTCTTTAATCTTAATCGTAAACTTCTTGGAAATGAAAACGACGGTTTAACAACCGTCGTATCATCTACAGTTTTGTTCGCAATCGAAATATTTATAGCGCAAGTTTGTGCCTGCCTTTCGCACGGCGTCTGTTTATTACTGCTCTCCCTCCTCTCGTTTCCATCCGTGAACGGAAGCCGTGAGTTCGTGCGCGTTTTAATTTCGACGGTTGATAAGTCCTTTTCATCCTTAGTCTCCTTCATAATTGGTACCACGATAGTTTAAAGCGGCAGCCATTAATAATTAATTACTTGCCCCGCACAGTAGCGGGGTTATTAATTAAATTTGTTTTATAAAACAAATTCTTAATAAAGAATTTTCATTCTTTTTACTTTTTTCCAATGGTTTCATATTATAACCAAACCACTTTTTAAAGTCAATGGTTATATTTTGGATTTGTGATTTGTGATTTTGGAGTGGTGGAGTGGTGGAGTGGTGGAGTGGTGGGAAGGTGCGAAGGTGCGAAGGTGGCCCCGGTGGAATAGTTTCACATTCCACGGGGCGAGGGAAAGTGGGAAATTCATAATTGCTTTTTAATTCCCCTC
>JAOZNZ010000500.1 GCA_029933535.1 bacterium
ATTTGATTTTTGTCTTTTATTACTTGCGTCGTATAAACGCGAGACCGAGTAAAAGTCCGCTTACAAGCAATGTTGTCGGTTCAGGTATTCCGATAATGTCAATTTCCATTTGTGCTGTGCTGGCAATTGCAACATAATCGCCTTGAGGTGTTGCTGGTGGTTCCATAACACCAAGGCCTGCTGAAATACCATATCCAACATTTTTTTGAACAATTTTTAATGATGTAACATTATGTGCAAGTATACCGTCGGCATCATCATACAATCTTGAAACGCGATAATAAGCCACATTTGGCGGATCATTTGTTTCACCGAATTCGCCATTTACAGATGTACCTAATTTAGTATAGTCCCCATCATTTGTACCGGTAGTTGATGCCCAGAATTCAAAATAAGCAAATTGGCGCTGGTCGCCCCACCAACCAAAAGCATGAATTTCTTCAATTGTTTTTGGAGCGTCAAAGTCAACATTAATCGCAGTATCATTATCAGGACTTATTCCATCTACAAACAAAACAGAGCCGCCATTAAATCCATGCGCCGGGTCACCAAAATCACCAACTGATCTTGAATCATATAATGCTAATGTTCCATCAGGAACAACACCATGCAATGCACCTTTTACAATCGTATTTACTGTGCCGGGCAACTGCCATAAATCATCGGGCGTAGGCTGAACCGAAAGAGTTCCTGCATCGGTAGTAACTTCGTATGTGTTAGTTATTGCCGCCTGAACAGCTACAGCGAACAACAATACAAATGATACAGCGATCATTTTAGTGATTAATTTTTTCATCATATTTCTCCTTGTGTTGATAATTATTAATTAATAAACAGAACATATTGCATACATTGTAATTGCAGTGGAATTACTGTATTTTGAATATTATAACATATATCAAATCAAAAGTCAAGGAAACAGCAAATGTTTGCATTAAATGTCGCGTTTGCTCGCACTTGGAAGTGCGGCTTACTCGCGTCTTTATTAATGCGCTCCAAAAAAAATGAGGAACGTTACCGCTCCTCATTTTTCTTCGTTTGAATTTTTGAATTTTCTTTTTGGAATTTATTTATTCCCCCTTTCTTAAAGGGGGCAAGGGGGATTTTATTATTGAACGCAAAGCGTTACTTCGTTAGGTTTTTTGTCTTTTTTTATCTGCGTCGTAAAAACGCGAGTCCGAGTAAAAGAGCGCTTACAAGCAATGTTGCCGGTTCAGGAATTCCGATAATGTCAACTTCGCCAATCGCTGAGCCACCACCCGATGCTACTTTATGTGTCAAGTCAGCCCAGGAAGTGTCCATAACGCCACGAAATGTAATTTTTATTGATGTAACATTATCTGCAAGAATTCCATCTGCGGTATCATATAATCTTGCCACACAATATTTATTAGTATATGGATCAACAGAATCACCCCAATTACCGAAACTTACAGCATCGAGATAGGTATAATCCGAAGCATTTGTTCCTGTGGTAGAATAATAAACTTCGCCATAATTAAATAGACGCGGATCGCCGGCGAGGCTGAAAACCCGAACTTCCTGAATTATTTTCGGAGCAGTAAAATCGCAATTCATTTCCATTGTCAGTGTGTTTTCCGGAACATTATCATACAGCAGCACTTGAGTTCCTCCCACAGTTGCCGGGTCACCAACACCAAGATCGCCATCTACAGGTGAATTGAATAAAAATTCAAATTTATTACTTACGAAACCTGCCCATGTATGCATTCCACCTGCGACTATATAATTTGTTGAGCCATCGCTTTGAGCTAAATCATCGCTTTGCGGTTGAATTGGAAGAGAGGCAAGCACGAAATCTGAAAAATTTTCGTTAGCTATTGTTACAGCTTCGATAATATCGATTTCAGGAGACACGGTTCCGGAAGCTGAAACATAAGGAGCCTCAATAGGTGTACCCGGAGCAAGTTTATCACCAACGCCTGCAGAAATGCCATAACCAACACATTTCTGTACAAGCATTAAAGAAACAACATCACTTGCAATAACACCGTCATCCGGATCATACAATCTAGCTAAGCATTCCTGGCCTACATAAACGGCATTTGCTTGTCCTAATTCGCCTAAAGTAGCTGTTCCTACGTAAGCATAATCTCCATCATTTGTACCGGTAGTTGAAGCCCAAACATCGATCCATGAAAATACACGCGCATCACCCCAATGAGTAAAAACACGAACTTCTCCAATTGATTTTGGTGAATCAAAGTCACAGTGAAATGCCGTGTCAAAATCAGGACTTATTCCATCTTGAAATAAAGCATTTTCACCGGGACCATAACTGCCGACAGCATCTGAATTAAACAAGTACTCAAAATGAGGCATAGCAGCATGCATTGCTCCTTTCACAATAAGATTTGTTGAGCCGGGTAATTGAGCTAAATCATTAGGGGTCGGCTGAATTGTAAGAGCCGATAATGGTGCCGCATAAGTATATACGTTAGTTACTGCCGCCTGCACAGCTACAGAAAGCGACAAGATAAATGATACGAGTATCATTTTAGTGATTAGTTTTTTCATCATATTTCTCCTTTTGTTGAAAATTAATAGATTAATAAACAGCACATATTACGTACAATATAATTCAGTATAATGAGAGATAGAATTGTTACATTTTAAGTATTATATCATACGTTAAATCAAAAGTCAAGACGACAGCAAAAAGTTGTGTTGGATTGTTGGATTGCTGGATTGTTGGATTATTGGAAGTCATCCAGATGAATCGGGACGCACATTAAATGCCATGTTTGCTCTCACTTGGAACCAGGCATAAACCAGCATACGCGGGGCGCGGCGCCGGTCAAGAGTGCAGCTTACTCTAATGCTCTCCAAAAAAAATGAGGAGCGAAAACGCTCCTCATTTTTATTCGTTGGATTTTTGAATTTTCTTTTTGGAATTTATTTGTTATTTATTATTTGATTTTTGTCTTTTTTTATCTGCGCCGTATAAACGCGAGACAAAGTAAAAATCCACTTACAAGCAATGTTGTAGGTTCGGGTATTCCGATAATATCAATTTCAGGTGATACAGTTCCTGTAATTGAAACGTAAGTTCCCTGAGCTGTACCGGGAGTTTGTTTATCACCGAGATTAGCTTCAATTCCATAACCGCAGTTTTTCTGGATAAGCTT
>JAOZNZ010000051.1 GCA_029933535.1 bacterium
CTGTTATTTTTAGTTTTTGAGTAAACATAAAGATTTTCTCCTTTTAGATTAATTTAACAGTGTTGATTTATATTGCAATTCTGCACTCCTTAACAGATTTTTTCTTTCGACAAAAAATGTCGATTCACCCCAAATAACACATAATTTCTTTAACCATTTCCCTGCGTATTTATATTTATTTATTATCTACCAATAATTCCGTCTCTTTCTTCACTTCACAAAACTTTTATATGCATAACGGTCAAAATCACCAGCGGATGTCAAGCGGCAGCGGAACATCCGTCTGGTGGATTTTCTTGTTCGGTTTCTATCCGCATCAATAGATTTTCAACGAATTCCATCCAATTAACTTTCATTTTACGATTACTGAACGCAATTCAAATCAATCTGCGCTTGAGCGGCGAAATCAACCAATCCAATTTTGATTGTTCCTCCAGTTTCCAGAGTTTCTCGATGATTGCTCTCTTCTCGGAGTCGTTGGCGGCAAAGAAAAAATACGTTTTGAGCTTTTCTTCTATTTCGTGATCGGAGAGCGGATCGCCCGGGTCGCCTTTGGGATAGTCTTTGTCGCCTCGGATACTTGTTCCATCCTTCAATGTTATTTCGATAACGCATCGGCTTTTGGCCGGATACGCTTTGGTGAGTTCCGGATCGTGCACTACATGAATGCGTTTGATCAGTTCAATAAGATCAGGATCCGAGGCGCGCGATTCATCGAAGTCCTCATAGCTCACGGGTTTGAGCAGGGCTGTGGCCACGCAATAGAGGATCGAGTGGGTGCGACCGGCTCGGCTAATCGGGTTCTGAGCGCTTGAAAGCGCACCGTTGCGGTAAGCCACTTCATAGGTCTTCACGGTTACCGATTCGATTGCTTTTTTATCTGGAATCTTAGCGGACAGGTCAAGCGAAACGTCAATGGGCGTCTGACAGAAGACCAGGGCGGGCCACCGCTTGAAGATGATACGTCTCAAGTCGGGTGGTGGCTCAAAAAACGACTTGACATGAGGAAAGAACTGGTTGACTCCAGCATCGCCTTCGTAAATCTCCGGCGGCGCCTGAAAACCGGCCATCGCCAGTTTGACCGCTTGCAGGCCCCGAAGCGCGCATGAAGCGTAGGTGCAGTGCTTCCAATCGGTCATCTGACCAACGGCAGCCTGATTGATATCCAGCCCGAACATACCCGCGATGCGCTGAACACTGACAAGCTGTTTCTCTGTACATCCCAAAACGCACCCGATTGCCAGCGCCGTGATAAACGTGGCGGCCGCGTCGTGATCGTAGTTCGCGGGTTCCGGGTTGTAGTATGTACTGAAAGCCGCTGAAAGATAGAACATGGTGTGAACTGCCTCAAGCAGTTGCGTACCGTTCATTTTCCGCCAATCCGCAAGAATGAGAGCAATTGCGACATTATCCGAAGGATGCACACCGCCCATGTTGTTCGGAGAAAGATAAGTACTGAGCAAATCGCTTCTGCGGGCCAAGATGGAATTCACAAAGAACGTATCTGTAAAACTTCCACGCTTCTGTATGCCCCAAACGTCCAGATCCGACCCTGAAGCCACGCCTGAAACCAACCGGTCAAAATTCAACAACATTTCTCGGTCTTTCAGAGAGCCGCAGATGGACGCGAAGGAGTCCATAATGTTCCGCTTCATGATATGCTGCATCTCGCTGTCAAGCCTTTTCCGATATAAGGCGACAACTCTTTTGGCTATGATTTTGTCCAATTGCATTTCAGTCTCCATTATTGAAGAACTTGATATAGACAAGACCGGAGCAAATCTTTTTTTCTTTATTTAACTCGTAATAATCCACGCATCCGAATTGGCAGACATCCCCCTTTTTGTAGGCTTTGCTGAAGAACGAACCGTCCTCAGTGAAATCCAGACGGATCTTTACCTGGAGATATACACATCCGTCGCCGAACACCACATGTTCTGGCATGCCAAGTGTCTCTTCGCATGCAGAGTGATAACTGGTCCAATAATCCAGCATTTCCTCCTTGCCCCGAAGCGCCTTCTCCGAAGCATACCAGAAACAATCTTCTGACATGTACTTCTCGAAAAGCACGTCATATTGCCGTTCATTATAAGCACGGAAGAACCCACTGATATCTTCTGCTGACGTGATTCCAATTTTTCTCATTATCGTTCCCTCCCTATTTATTTTGACCTTTGCTGACATCTCTAATGATATCAGTCGTTGATTGCACGTCTCCAAAAAACAGTTGGGTATTCCTGAGTGTATTATGATACGACGTCTCATCGGTACCGATGGTTGCGTCAGAAACAAGAATAACTTCATAGTCGAGTTGCATAGCATCCCGCAAAGTGGATTCGACACAAACATTGGCAGCGATTCCTGTTATCAGGAGTTGTTTCCGCCCCAGCTCTTTAAGTTTGTTTTGCAGATCGGGGGGATTGGCGAGAAAAGCGCTGTAACGGTTTTTAAAAACGATATGGTCTCTATCAGTATCCACATCCATTCCACGGAATATCTCCGTTCCTGCACTATAATTCATAACGGCGCGAGTCCGTTTTTCATCGTGGAACAACTGAAAGAACCCACCATCATTTACATTGCCCTTCGAATGAAGGTTATGCCGAACCCAGATAACGGGGATATTCAATCTCCGACAAGCGTCAGCAAGCCGGTTGATATTTATAACAATTCGGTCAAGCGCAAGCCGGCGCGAATCATTCTCCATAACACACGAAAACTCCTGCATGTCGATGATGACCAATACCTCCTTGTCTGGATCAAGTGTAAATCTTTTCATATCATGGTCTTGTAGATATCAATTCTTGCACCGCTATTTACATGTGACATTGCAAGCTAACTGTATAATTATATGACTTGTTTAATAATACTAATATAATAAAGAAAAGATTGCAAGAAGTCAAAGAATCGATGTAATTATGCAGCAAAATAAATAATCGCAACGGGCAAGATTTGGTAAATATTGCCATCGACAAAAAATATCGATTGTTTAATGAAATAACATGCTATTGCATGGTCATCGACAATTTATGTTTGTTGAGAAAAGCCGACCTCATTGAGGTCGTCTAATAATTTAATTCTACTTTTTACTTGAAAGTTGAAAATTCGGAGTTAGAACTTTTTTCGTATTATAATATAAATCTCAACTCCCAACTCTAAAGTTTAAAATTTTTTAACTTTTAACTTTCAACCCAAAGCAAGATGCTTTGGTTACTATTTCGATAGCATTTGTTTCGCCGCATCCTCGCCGCCGTTCATTAAATAAATCAATGGTTGAGGACGGTCAATTCCTTCTACAAATGAAGGACGTGCCTGCCACGGAGTACCCGAAAGTACATTCGTTAAATCCATCCAATACTGCAATCTCGCCGGTTTTAATCCCCATGTCATGTGAAGATGATTGGCTGGTGCATATTGTTTGTATTCCATCATCGAAGCATACTTCGGAACAACAAATGTATGAGGCCATGTAGGCGTTGATGTGTTGCAAACAGCTTTGCTTAGCTTCGCGGGCAGGTCAACTGTGCAGGCTTCATCCCAAAACATTGTGAACATGTTGTTGAGTGAACTGTAGGCAAGCCGGCCTGCTATACCTTCAATCCCACCCGGAGATACAAAATTAACAGAGTTCCCCGCACCCGGGAAGTAATCTGTTCCCGCAAGCGGCATATTAACTTTTGACATAATATTTTTAATTGATGCACCTGGTTTTGCCGCCCAATCGAAAGAAGCGCTGCCCGAATTATCACCATCAACGAGGCCTTTTTTCTCCCATAAAGTTTTACCTTTCATAGGGATTTTCAGTTTTTTTGCAAGCGCTTTAATTTCCCACGCCTCCCAAACTTTTCTAAAGTCCATAAACAGGGGAGGATTTCCACCTGAAAGCCAGGTATAAAATAACTGAGTGAGCAATCCCTGTGTGTCAGCTTCCGTAGCATAAGGTAACGGCGCTTTTCTGCCATTGTGGTCAAACGTTGAATTGAAAAGCGATTCCATTCCATCAGCTACAGGCAGAGGATTACCACGTAAATCGGATCCCCATTCAAGCTGACTCATAAATCCTCCGCCTACGGCATTAAGATCTTCCATCAAGTCACGAACAATTAAATACATTGCAAGACTCTGATTTAATCTTTCAGAATCTTTTGGTTTTGGAAGTTGAATACGTTTGCCAAGCATAGAATCAAGCCAGCCGCGCAATGCAGCCAGTTCTTTTTTATCATAAGCTTTTTTGTTCAGCATATCGGCGAGAAGTTTCATATCGAGACGTGTAATTTCAATTCCAAAAGTGTTTCGCGTTGGAATAATATGCTGCAGCGCTGTTTCCATTCCCATTGAATCGTGACCGAAAAGTACCACTCTTTTACCTTTAAGTCCAACAAATGTTATCGCAGCATAACACCAATCAATAAGAGCTTCAGCGGTAGATTTTGTCATTTTAGGCTTTTGACCCGTGTCTGCCCAGGTGCCTACATTTATGTGAGCAAGCTTCCCGTATTGCGCTATCGCTCCATTTGCAGCGTGAGTAAAAACTACTCCCGGTCGCGGACCGCTGTTTCCGCAAGTTAAATTTATCGGCGTGTCTTTCGGAAAATGAGATAGAAGCGAGATAAGTCCAAGCTGAGGAAAAGCCCATGTATCAGGTACACAAACCAAAACATTTACTCCATTTGCTTTAAACTGCTGCGCAACAATATCTGCCTGGCGTTCACCGTCAACAAGAGTTGACGCCCAAACAATTTGAGGTAGTTCGTCATTTGGCAAAGAAATATCTTTTGCAATAATATCAGCTGCCATTTCAACAATATTTGCCGCACGTGAACGGGCATCTGCATCTATTCTCGGGTCACAAGTTGCGAAAACGCCTATAACGGGAGTTGAAGGCGAATAATTTTTAACTGAAGATAATTTGATTGCTTTACTCATTGGTTTGAAGGTTTTAAGGTTACAAGGTTTTAAGGTTGTAAGGTTGAAAGGTTGAAAGGTTGAAAGGTTAGGCACTAATTAACGTCTTCAAATCTCTTCCCCATATCTCCCATACCTCCCATAATTCCCATAATTCCCATATTTTATTAAAGTGTGTTTATTGGGATTTATTCTTTTTGCAGATCTTATCAAGTATACCATTTACAAAATGTCCTGATTCTTTTGTACTGTATATTTTTGAAATATCTACCGCTTCGTTGATTGCAACGGGTATCGGCGTCGCCGGCTCATTAAGCACTTCGTAAATAGCAACACGCATAATTTGTTTGTCTACATTCGCTATTCTTTTGAAATCCCAGTTCCGTGCTTGCTGTGAGATTTTTTTATCAATATCTTCTGCGTCAGCTATCACTCCACGCACAAGCTTAAGCGCTCTGTTCTGAACGCTTTTTTCAAAAGGCTTGGAGTAAAAATCCAAACCAAGACGGCCAATGGCAACGTCATCTGTTTTTTGTATGTCCATACTGTGAAGCATTGACATAGCAAGAATTCTTGATTTTCTTCTGCGACGCATTTGTTTTAAATCTGTGTGTAAAGTTGTGCCATCTCTATAGCTGCAAGGGTCGCATCCCAACCCTTATTACCAGCTTTTGTTCCGGCGCGTTCAATTGCCTGCTCGATTGTGTCAGTAGTAAGTACGCCGAATGTAACAGGTACATCGTTCATTCCGGCTTGCGCGATGCCTTTTGAAGCTTCGTTTGCAACATATTCAAAATGAGGTGTTCCACCACGAATAACTGCTCCAAGACATACTACAGCATCATAATTTTTTGAATCTGCGGCACGCTTTGCAACAGCAGGCATTTCCCATGCTCCTGGAACGCGGATAATTGTTATAGCCGATTCATCGCCACCGTGTCTCTTCCAGCAGTCGAGAGCGCCACCTATAAGTTTTTCGGTAATGAATTCGTTAAATCTGCTTGCAACGATTCCAAGTTTTAGATTTTTTGCGTCAAGCATTCCTTCGATAGTTTTTGATTTTGTATTCATAATTAAGTTTTAGGTTAAAGAGAGAAAATTAAATTTCTCTGAAATTAAATTTAAAATTTGTTTTATGTGCTTTGTGTTTAATGAAATTTGAAATTTTACGTTTTTGAATTCGCGTAAGCGCCCCGCGCATGCTGGTGTTATTTATTTATTCCCCCTTTTCTAAAGGGGGTTGGGGGATTTTATCATTGAACGCAAAGCGTTACTCCATCATTCCATTACTCCATTACTCCATCATTCCATTATTCCATTATTCCATTATTCCATTATTCCATTATTCCATTATTCCATTACTCCATCATTCCATCATTCCATTACTCCAAGATATTTCGATCGCTATGCGACCGCGCAGTAAATGTCGCTATCGCGGCTTTATTCCTGCACTCCATATCCAATACTCCATAAGCTGGAAGCTTATGTTACTCTACAATATATGTCCAAGTTTTTTATTTTTTGTGTCTAAGTAGCGTTTGTTATGAGGATTCGGTTCGATTATTATTGGCACTCTTTCAACAATTTCAATCCCATAACCTTCCAAACCAATAATCTTTCGAGGATTGTTTGTCATTAATTTAATCTTTGTTAAACCAAGAGCCGTAAGCATCTGCGCTCCGTAACCATAATCGCGCAAATCTGCCGCGAAACCAAGTTTTTCGTTCGCTTCAACTGTGTCGGCGCCTTTATCTTGTAAATGATACGCGTGCATTTTTGCCGGTAAACCAATTCCTCTTCCTTCCTGGCGCATATAAAGAATTGCTCCCCGACCTTCCTTTGCGATAAGCTGCATTGCTGTCTCAAGCTGCATACCGCAATCGCATCTGATTGAATGCAAAGCATCACCTGTTAGGCATTCAGAATGTACGCGCACGAGCACAGGTTCATCACCGCTAATATCGCCCATAACGATTGCAAGATGATGTTGATTTTCTATTTTCGACTCAAAAAGGTGGAGGGTAAAATCACCGTAATCTGTTGGTAAATTTGTTTGAACAGAATCTTCAATAAGTTGCTCATTCCGCCTTCTGTATTCTATTAGATCAGTTATAGTGGCTATTTTAAGATCAAACTTTTCCGCAATTTTTTCAAGCTGAGGCATCCGCGCCATTGTGCCGTCTTCATTAAGAATTTCACACAAAAGACCTATGGATTTACAGCCCGCAAGACGGGCAAGATCGGTTGTTCCTTCCGTGTGACCTGCTCGTTTAAGCACCCCGCCTTTGACGGCTTTTAATGGGAAAAGGTGACCCGGAACATTAAAATCATCGATGCTCGCATCATCTTTAGCAAATTGTTTGATTGTACTGCAACGCTCATGTGCCGAAATTCCTGTCGTAGTACCAACTTTAGCGTCTATCGGAACTGTAAATGGCGTACCGAGTTTAGATGTGTTTTTCTCAACCATCATCGGTAAACCAATTTTATTTATTTTTTCTTCAGAACCTGAAATGCAAAGCAGTCCGCGACCGTTGGTAATCATAAAATTAACGGTTTCAGGTGTTGCATGTTCTGCTGCCATAACAAAATCGCCTTCGTTTTCCCGCTTTTCATCATCGGTAAGAATTAATATCCCGCCGTTGCGAATGATTTCCAGCGCTTCTTCTGTATTTACAAAATTAGAATTCATAATTGCTAGAGTTTAGAATTAACCTTCTTCTTCGGTTGCCGCGCTCGGGTCGCCTTTCATCATTTTCTGTAGGTCGGACATGCTGAGATCCATACCTCTAATCTGGTCAACAAGTCTGTTGTTATCGATTCGAATTACAATTTTACCGCCTTCAAACCAGCAGTCGATAACATTCAAATGATCCATAGGTGCCTGTCCCATAACGCGGTAATGTACATATTGTCTTAAAAGAGGAATCCGTTTCAGATCATAAAATAATTTCCCATCTTTTTCCATTACACCTGTTATAACATTACCTATTTCAGTAGAAAAATTTTCCTCTTCAAGCTTTTTCTTGTCAAATCCAAGCATCTGCTGTAACGCTGCAGCAATCGTTGTTGCAACACATGCATATGCAGCATGATCTTTCATTACATCAAATTTGTCTTCCGGTTCAAAAACAAAAGCTCGTTTATGAGATGACCATATTAATTCAACAAATTTTAATTTATGCTTAATTGATGACCGGTCATCCCGGAAAGAAGCTTTAATCGTCAAGCCGTCACTGCTGACATCCACTTTTGCCGATTTAACTCCATCAAGTGTTTCCACGTGTGTAGCAATCATTTTGTTAATTTTCTTTTGAGAGATCGGCATTTTTAAATCGCGCATTTTCTCAAGCACCTTGTCCATTGTTGCGTCTTTAGCTTTATTTTTCAAAGAGCCTATAAAATCAAACATTCCCATAATTTTTATAAAAGTTGTAATTAGTAGTTATTAAGTGTTATTATCATCTAAGAAATTATAACAACGAGCCCTTATGAAGTCAAGTATTGACTTTCTTTACTTTTCTGACTAAAATTTATAATTATGAATACTATTGACTTAAATGATAAACTTATTAAAATTACCGTTATTAATAATCCGGTTGAAGCAGCTTTATTCAAATCTACATTTGAAGACGCTGATATCCCTTTTATAATCAAGGAAAATTATGACTCAGCTTATGACGGGATATTCGAATCGGTAAAAGGCTGGGGTGAAATTTATTCTACCGAAAAATATAAAAATAAAATACTGAATATTATTGAAAACCTGCGCTTAATTTAATTTTAATTCCTAAAATGAATAAAAAACCTAATGTCCTGTTCCTCTTTACCGATATGCAGCGCGCGGATACTATTCACGCTCTCGGTAACCCTGTGATTAAAACTCCTAATCTCGACCGGCTTGTCAATGAAGGAACCGCTTTTACTAACTGCTACTCTCCGTCTCCGGTATGTATTCCTGCCCGATGCTGTATGCAATATGGTCTTTATCCGCAAAAAACCGGACTTTACGTTAATGGAAAGATGATGGATGATAACGGTCTTTCATATCCGGAAATTCTCGGCAGAAACGGTTACAAAACGCACGCAATCGGTAAATGTCATTTTACTCCGGAAACTCGCGCTATGCGCGGATTTCAATCCAGGCTTATTCAAGAAGAAAGCGTTGAACCCGAACATGATGATTATTGCAAATTTCTCAAAAAAAACGGCTTCAGTGATGTCGAACCACATGGATTCCGAAGCGAAATGTATTACATCCCGCAAGTTTCTACTTTGCCCGCTGAAGTTCATCCTACTCAGTGGATTGGCGATAGAAGCATTGATTTTATCGAAGAAAATTCGACAGACGAAAAACCATGGATGATGTTCTCAAGCTTTATTCATCCGCATCCACCTCTCGCTCCTCCGAAACCCTGGCATAAACTTTATCGCTCGCCGGAAATGCCGCATCCTAATGTACCCGACCATCCGGAACTTTTGCATACTTACATAAATCGTTATCAAAACAGATACAAATATCGCGATCAGGGAATTGATAGAAACCTTATTAGAGCAATTAAAGCTTTTTATTATGCTACTATTTCTTTCGTTGATTATCAAATCGGTCGTGTGATTGATTCTCTTGAAAAAACGGGTCAACTTGATAACACTATCATCATTTTTTCTTCTGATCATGGCGAATATCTCGGTGATTACAATTGCTTCGGCAAAAGAAGTATGCACGACGCTTCATCAAAAATTCCGTTGATTGTAAGGTTTCCTAAACGCTTCGCGGAAAAGGTAATCTGTGACACTCCCGTTAGTTTAATCGACATTATGCCGACTATTCTTTCCGTCGCTGAAATTGACACTGATGAAATCGAACTCGACGGCGAAGATCTGGCAAAAATTGCTTCCGGCGATACCGCACGCGAAGTTGTTTTTTCACAACACGATTCCGGTCAGAGAGGCATTTATATGATTACGTCAAAAGAATCTAAATATTTTTATTCTGCCGCTGACGACAAAGAATTTCTCTTTGACAAAATTACTGACCCGCGGGAAACACATAATTATGCAGGAAATCCTTTTTATAAAGAAAAACAGACTGAATTAAAAAATAAATTGTTAAATTATCTGAAATCTACTGACATTACTGACGCTTTTGATGATAATAACGGATTTCTTGATTGGAAAAAATATCCAAAATATTACGGCGTTTCTGACAACCCGGATGACGATTTGCTCGTACAAGATGAGCCCCGCTCAATCATCAAAATCCCGGGATATTAGGATATGGAGTGCAGTAATAAAGCCACAATAGTGGCATTTACTGCGCGTCCCGATTCATCGGGACGAAATTATTTTGTCCATTCTGTCCATTATGTCCATTGTGTCCAATTAACTATTAATGCCGAAAATATACAACTTTTAAATTTGTCTATATTTCCGAGCATCCTCGTAAAACTATGAAAACCACAGATTTTCAGTTTTTCGGGACTATTAACTATTAACTATTAACAAATAACTATTAACTTGAAAATCCTCTTCGACGAAAATATTCCTTACGGTCTTGACGCATTCTCCTCTCTCGGTAACGCTGAATCAATCACCGGTAGAGAAATTTCTCCACCGGATTTAGAGAATATAGATATTCTTTTCGTGCGTTCGGTTACAAAAGTTAACGAGTCTCTGCTAAAAAATTCCAATGTGAAATTTGTCGCAACAGCAACAAGCGGAAGTGACCACATTGACAAAGAATATCTGCTAAAAAATAATATTGGCTTTTCAGACGCTATCGGCTCTAACGCAAACTCGGTAGCTGAATATTTTACCGCCGCACTGCTTGAAATCGCTGAAAGACACAATTTTTCTCTAACAGGAAAATCTGTCGGAATTATCGGCGTTGGTCATGTTGGCTCGCTCGTAGACAAAAAAGCCCGTGCACTTGGAATGACTACATTACTAAACGACCCGCCGCGCCAACGTGCTGAAAAAGATTTCAACGGATGTTCTCTTGATGAAGCTCTCGCGGCAGATATTGTTACTTTCCACGTCCCACTGACAAAAGATGGTCTCGACCCCACTTTTCATCTTCTTAATGAAGAAAATTTACAGAAAATTAAAAGTGGCGCTGTTCTGGTTCAAGCATCCCGAGGAGCTGTTCACGACACAATCGCGCTAAAAAAAATAATTAAAGAAAAAAATCTCCTCTGCGCTTTTGACGTATGGGAAAATGAACCCAACATTGATGTTGATTTACTTGAATTAACTGAAATAGCTTCACCGCACATTGCAGGTTATTCCTGGACAAGTAAAGTTGAAGCCACGCGAATAATTTATGAAGCTGCATGCGAATTTTTCAACATAAAACAAACCTGGATACCGCCAAAGCTTCCCGACAATTTTTCCGCCCCGGAAATTAGTCCCCCTTTTGTAAAGGTCTCTGACCCGGCGGATGCTCGGGGGATTAGTCCCCCTTTCCTAAAGGGGGTTCGGGGGATTTCTGACAATCAACAGGAAATGTTGATTGAAAACGACATAAAATGTGCCGTAAACGGTGTTTACGACATTATTGAAGACGATAAGAGAATGAGAAAAATTGTTGATGAACCATCTGAAAACCGTGGAAAATATTTCGACACTTTAAGAAAACAATATCCAACTCGTGTAGAATTCCATCAAGCCAAAGTTCACGGTACTCCGGAAACAATTAAACAACAACTTTCGGCCCTTGGATTCAAAATTTATTAGACGTTGCTCGAAAAGGGGTTCAGCCGCAAAGCGGCGTTAAAGTCCCCCTTTTTTAAAGGGGGTTGGGGGATTTAAAAAAATTGGAATAAACAAAAATTTCAAAAAAATGAGGAAACCATTTAATAATCGCCAAAGACATCGAAAAACTAATGAAATAGTTCATGCTAATTGAAAGAGAAAATCCCCCTAACCCCCTTTAGGAAAGGGGGAATTGCTTTAGATGACTTTCAGGATTCAGATGTTCCACCCCTTTTCGAGTGCCATCTAATTAGACGTTGCTCGAAAAGGTATTTTGTAAAATTTAGCATTCTCAGAAAAATCTTCGTTAAGAAAAGAACCACCCCGGCCTTTCGGCCACCCCTCCTTGGTAAGGAGGGGA
>JAOZNZ010000501.1 GCA_029933535.1 bacterium
TTTCTTTAATGCAGCAATTACTTCACCTGCACGGTCATGAGGCGTAACATCGGCGGAGATTTGCACAGCGCGTCTTCCGTTACGTCGTTTGATGTTTGAGTCTGCGAACCCGTATTTCGCGGTTACAACTTCACGTAAATGGATTTCTTTATTTTCAGGCGTACGGATAATCATTTCATCCAGGTCGTATTCAGAAATTCGTTCTTGTTTTGGTAATCGAACCATAACTTTTATTTCGTTACGACCGCGTTGCTGTCGAATGGCTTCGGCACCATAAAAAGAATTTCTCAGTTGGCGAGCAATATTGATTGCTGATAAACCCAAGCGTTCACCTTCGGGAGTTATTTTAAAATCTATTTGTATTTTACCCTTTTGCACACCATCATCCACATCAGTAACCTGCGGGTATAACAGCAATGATTTTGCCAGTTTTTCACAAGCCTTATTTAATATGTTAATATCACGATGGCTCATTTCAATGGTTAAAGACGCTCCCGAACCGGGACCGCCGCGATCGGATTGGAATTTCATTACATCAACGCCTGCTACAGGTCCGATTTCTTTTCGCCATTGGCGCGTAAATTCCTGTGTGCTCATAATTTTATCTCTTATTTCAGAATCCGCGAGATAAACCCGTACAGAAGCTTGATGACTTCCGCCATTCCCCAATTGAGCAAAAATACCTTTTACGAGTTCAGGTCTCCCGATTTTCTTCACTAGATTTTGTGCTGCAGAAACCATTTTTAACATAATTGACTCAGTTTTTTCTGCAGGAGCACCGTAAGGCAATGTAACTGACGCGTCTGAAGTATCCCCTTCCACTCTTGGAAATAAACTGAATCCCATGCGCCCGCTTCCGGCGTAAGTAGCAGAAATGATAAGAATAGCCACTGCGATACCAATAGTAAGATATCTCCAGCGCAGAATAGTTTTCAATCCCGGGCCGAACTTATTACGCACCCAGTTACTAAAAGCCTTACTGAATTGCTGCTGATAATTATGAAGCAAGAAATTTAAACCCGATCTATTTCTGTCTTTCTGATGAGCTAAATGAGCCGGTAGAATAAATAGAGATTCGACAAGTGAAATTATAAAAACTGAGATAACAACAATCGGAATAGTTTTAAAAATTTTACCGGTTCTTCCCGGAACAAAATAAAGTGGCAGAAATGCCACGATATTGGTTAGGATACTGAAAATGACCGGCATAGCCACCTCACGAACACCCATAATTGCCGAGATTAAAAATGGCTGGCCATCCTGGTGATGATGATAAATATTTTCTCCCACGATTATAGCGTCATCAACTACAATTCCCAAAGCTACGATATAGGCGAACAATGAAATCATGTTGATTGTCACATCTGCATATGGCAGGACCAGGAATGAACCGAGAAAGGAAATAGGAATCCCCATCATTACCCAGAAAGCCAATCTGATTTCTAAAAACAATCCTAAAATGATTAAAACAAGAACTAAACCCAGCAAACCATTTTTGATAAGCAATTCCAACCTTTGTCGATAACGTTCGGAGCGGTCATCTAATATATCTGCTTCAACTCCGGGAGGTAAGGTACCCTTTATATATTCCAGTTCCTTATGTACTGCTTTTGACACTTGTATTGGTGTTTGATCTCCCACACGAAAGACGTCTAATCTAATGGAGCGTTTTCCGTTATACAAAGCGAAGTGGTCAACGTCTTCAAAATGATCTTTTATGACGGCGATATCACCGAGCAGGATTTGTGAGCCTGAAAGAGTTGTTATAATAGGAAGTTGTGCAAATTCATAGCCATAGTCCCGACGTTCTTTCATGCGAACTAATACTTCACCTTTCTCAGTTTTTATTCCACCGCTTGGAAGTTCTATAGAGCTTTTAGAAATTCGGGTGGCGATATTATCAAGGGTTAAATCATAAGTTCTGAGCGTGTCCTCAGGTACTTCAATACTAATTTCAATCCCTCTGATTCCGGAAAGATCTATTTGAGTAATTGAATCCGATTGCAGCAGTCTATCCCGGGTTTGTTCAGCGATTTCCCGCATGATCTTTTCGTTTGGATCGCCATACAAAATGACTGACAAAACCTGACGTTTGTGAGACATGATGGACACTTCAGGTTCTTCAGCATCACCTGGAAAGGTTGTAATTCTATCCACTTCACTTTTAACTTCCTGAGCCAGCCTTTGTATGTCCGAGCCTTCAATTAATTCAATTACAACAGTTCCTCTGCCTTCCGAAGCGGTAGAATCAATTTCAGCAACACCATCTAGGCCGCGCACAACTTCTTCTATAGCGAGAATAATTCCACGTTCCACTTCTTCAGGACCTGCTCCGGGATATGGAACACTAACGATCACATTATCTAAGGCAATATTCGGGAATACCTCTTGTTTAATACTCATCAAAGAAATTAATCCGCCGACCAGGCATAGTGCCATAATAAGATTTGCAGCAACAGAATGACCTGCCATATAAGCAAGAGGGCCTTTACTTTTTTTTTGAAGACTCATATCTTAGTATTCAACAAATCTTAATTTTCATTTAAGTTATTTTACGGAACCATTTCGACAGTCAAAAACATACCTTCTACCGGCGCGGCCAAATTACTTACAATTAACTTTTCGCCGTCTTGGCCTCCGGAAGCAATTACAACTATGTCACGTTCTTTCCACACGACTTCTACTTGTTTTATTTTTAATTTGTTATCATCACCGGCTATCCATATAGTATTGTTATCATGTAAAGCGGATCTTGGAATTACAAAAATATCATCAAGTTTACGGCCTTGAATTGCAACTCTGACATATGAGCCTGCAATCATCATAGCTTCGTATTTTTTGTCGGAATCTTTACCTAATGGATTTTTTACATTAACAATTAAACGGACCATGCGGCCTTTTTGTTCCAATTCGCCTTTAATGTTTAATACGGTACCGTGCCAAACCGCTGTACCTAATTCTCCATTGGGATATTGTATTAACGCGGGAACATCTTTAATATTTCCAGGATATGTACCAATCCAACGCAAACGGTCAAGCGGCAAAGAGACTTCAACCCAATATTCATCGGTACCGGCCAATCGTGCCAACTGTTTTGATGGTTGAACCTGAGCGCCGACTTCAATATTTTCTTCTAATATAATTG
>JAOZNZ010000502.1 GCA_029933535.1 bacterium
TTAAAAACACACTTTATTTATCAGCTGAAAATTCTAAAAGTATCCCAAGATCAGCGCCTAACAGAAAACCGCTCAAACCTAATAAAGAAGATAAATTTACAATTGGTCCCGGCTATGCTACTCCAATGTGTTTCACAAGAAAATCAGGTGAGAAAGGCGAATGGATATGGAAAAACGCGGTTCCTATTCCGGGCACTTATAATTTTTATCTTTATGGCCTTAATGATGCAATAGATACAACAGAATTCCTTGAAGAAAATAATAACGCGTCACTTGATGTTGAACTCTGGAACTACAAAACTCAAAAATATGAGTACCTCAAAAAGAAAGCTAAATATGGCAAGCAGGATTCCGTAAATATTGGGAAAATTAAACCTCAGAATATTTCCCCTAATGGTGACGTAAAAATAAGATTGACTCCTCATAATGTCGTTGAAAGAAATACTGAAGATAAATCAGGCGAAATGATGGTCGGCTCAGGTGGGAAACAAACCGGGTTCGCCTGGTTTAATTACGCGTTAATTACTCCCGTTCCCGTTGTCGGAAGAGTGAACATTAATACCGCTCCGCAACGTTTGCTTTCCGCTTTGCCGGGTATTAATTCAAAATTAGCTGAAAATATTTATGAAGGAATTGACCAAAACGGAAAGAAAAAATTGAAACCTTATAAAAAACTTGGGGATCTGTTTAAAGTTAAAGGTATGACTCCAAATGCTTTTGAAAAATGTGTTAATTTGCTCGCGCTTAGTTCCAGTGCGTTTACAGTAGAAGTAGAAGCGGAATTATTAAAGGATAAAATCCCGGATAATAAAAATAATGATAATCCCCCTTTGAAGGGGGTGCCCGTTAGGGCGGGGGATGTTATAGCGTCAAGAACAAAAAGATTTATTGTTGAAATAAAAAAGAATGAAAATGGTTTCTCAAAAATTAATGAAATAGAAAAATATGTCTTGAGATGATGAAATTTGATGTTGGCCGTTCGATAAATTGATCTAATTGATCTAATTTCTAATTGTTCTAAATAAAAACCAGGAAAAAGAAATGAACAAATAAAAAACTTCTTCTTTGGGATTTGAACATTGGGAATTGGTATATGATTAGGTTAATTAGATTAATTAGAAATTAGGTTAATTTAAAACCTTAAACCTTACAACCTTACAACCTTAAACCTTAAAGTACAAAGAACAAATTGAATATCGAATATCGATTAACGATTTTAGATTTCACGAAGCGCCCCGCGTATGCCGGGGTTGATTTAAGACCTTAAGTGAACGAAGAGAACAACCTTAGGCGCTTTGCGCAACCTTAGGTGAACGAAGAGAACAACCTTATAACCTTAAATCCCATTTATGGGATAACCTTAAGTTCATCTTTGATGAACAACCTTGTAACTTTAAAACCCTTAGTCTATCATGAAAAATTTAAAACTTATTCTAATTTTAATCCTGATTGTAACCTGTAATATCGTATCTGCTCAATATGTTGATGAGATGACTCTACAACTTCTTATGCACTGCGATGAAGCTTATTATCAAGGATCCTGGTATATTTCTCCAGACGATAATTCTAGTGGACGACCTCACAATTTACCGATTTTGGACAAAGCGAATGGTTCCTGGGGAGTTGATCCTGTTTCTGAGCCGACTCTAATGCCGGATTCACCATACGGTGGAAAGTATATGCACTTTGATGGGGTCAGTAATTCAGTATATGTCTATACCGGCTGGTCAAATACCCCTACTGTCATTTGTGATTTTTCTTTAAGATGGCTTGGTTACCCACCTACTAACAATCCTTATGCAGGACTAATTCAAACAGTTCCATGGAGATCTTTTTTAAGACCGGGTGGACCTACAACCTGCCATGTAAGATTCCTCTTAAAAGATGGAACATGGATAAATTCTGAAAAATATCTGAACTCTAACAAATGGTATCAAGTCCGATTTTCTATTACTAATAATACGGCTGTGTTGATTGTTGGTGATACAACAAATACTGTCTCACCAGTATCATTAGATGATGTACCTTCCCAAATTATGATTGGAAATGATATTTATCGTCCGGAAGAACGTTTTTTTTATGGCGATCTCGATGAAATTAGAATCGGTACTTCTGTAAAACCCCCTCCTGTTTATACAGATGAGCCAACATTACAACTTCTTGCTCACTGCGATTCTACTAATCAGGGAAGTTCATGGTTGATTACACCGGACGATAATTCAAGTGGCAGAGATGCAAACATACCAATTTTAGACAAAAACATCTATGATTGGTCTATTGATATTTCTACCGAACCAACTTTAATACCGATTTCTCCATATGGTGGAAATTATATGCGCTTTGACGGTGTGACTAACTCAATTTATGTTGAACCGGGATGGGAAAAATCTCCTAACGTTGTTTGTGACTTCTCATTCAGATGGTTCGGATATCCGGATGCCGGTACATACCAGGCGCTTGTTCAAACAGTTCCCTGGAGAAGTTTTATCACTCGTGGCGGGTCTACAACATGCCGATTACGTTATCTTGTTGGAACGAACTGGATTTATTCAACCAAATATTTGAATTCTAATAAATGGTATGATGTTCACTTTTCTATTATTGATGATGCGGCAGTATTGATTATTGATGAGACAACAAATACACTTTCATCTGTATCATTAACAAATTTATCTTCCCAAATTACAATTGGAAATGATATTTTTAGCCCCGATACCAGATTCTTTTACGGCGATATCGATGAAATAAGAATTGGTTATATTCCCGAACCGGTATCTATTTATTATTTATTATTTATCATCTGGAAATTATTAATGATTAAAAAAATGTAATGAAAGAATAATTGAATTATAATTTAAACCTTACGACCTTACAACCTTACAACCTTTAACCTTTAGACCTTAAGTGAACGAAGGGAACAAATCGAATATCGATTAACGATTTTAGATTTTAGAAGTTAAATAAATCGAATATCGAATATCGAATATCGATTAACGATTTTAGATTTTAGAAGTTAAATAAATCGAATATCTAAAATCGGCGTTCCTTGTTCTTAAATCGAATTGAATTGAATTAAATAAAATTGAATCGAATATCGAATATCGATTAACGATTTTAGATTTTAGAAGTTAAATAAATCGAATA
>JAOZNZ010000052.1 GCA_029933535.1 bacterium
ATTCACACGAACTTTAATAGTCCTTGTTTTTTCGTCCAGAACCGGAGGAATAAAAACGACTTTTCCTGTTAGAGTTGTTCCGGGCATTGAATCAACACCAAAAAGGACTTTCTGACCATAACGAAGCCAGCCGACATCACTTTCATAGACATCAAGCATAAGCCACAGTTTTGAAAGATCCGCAATTTTGTAAATTATCGTTCCTCTCTTGACATACATTCCTTCGGTTCCATGCCGCTCAACAACTGTTCCGCTAATCGGAGAATTTATGGTAACATAAAGCTGCGGTTTTCCTGTTTTTTCCAGTTCATTAACCTGTTTCTCGCTCATTCCGGCAAGAATTAAACTCTCACGACCGGAAGCTGAAGTTGTTCGACCTGCCTGTCTCGCGATAACATATTCTGCCTGTTTAACGTAAAGTTCTTCGCTGTACAGTTCAAAAAGGTGTTCTCCTTTTGTAACTTTTACACCGACGTAATTCACAAATAGTTTTTCAAGACGACCAGGTGTCCAGGCGGTAATATTGGCGACGAGAGTTTCATCGAAAACGATTTTACCTGTCAGTCGAAGTTCTTTTTTCGGAATTCTTTTTTCAACCGGTGCGGTTTGTATTTCAGCTAATTTCTCGCCAATAGGCGACAAATTAATTATATTCTTTGCAATATGACTGCCATCATCAGATGTTTCGGCAGGAATAAGTTCCATAGAACAAATTGGACATTGTCCCGGCTCGTTCTTACGGATTTGCGGATGCATTGAGCACGTCCAGATTTGTTTTTGCTTTTCAGGCGCTGCAATTTTTGCCGTTCCCGAATCTTCCTGCAGAACAGTTTTTGAACAGTAACCAATTGCGAAAGCCGCAACGGTAATAATTAATAGTAGGATAATTTTTTTAAAGATTTTCATTTTTTGTTTTTCCCATAATTAAAATCATGGGTTAATATTTAATTTATTTTAATTTATTAAGCAACGGCGAACCTGCATTACATATCATTAATGCCGCCAAATCAGCATCATATTTAAAACCGATAAAATACAGAACAAACACTATTACTGCAGCAGAAGCACCGTAAACAATCTTTCCAAAGCGAGTGTAAGGCGATGTTTTCGGTTCAACGAGCATAATTAGAATGAAGAAATAATTTGCGAACATAGCGACAGTGCTAATCGGCATTTCCTGTAAAAAAGCCTGAACGCCGAAGCAACAAAAGTAAACAAAATAATAACCTGCGATTATCTCCAATTTCCGCATTTTGTAGGAGAAATAAATTCCTGCCGGAACGAGGAAATACCATAAATAAGTTCCGTTCCATTGTGTTCCCGTATCAAACCAAAATCCAAAAATAAAAAGAGAAAATAAGACTCCAAATGCGGCGGGATTTAAAAAATGGTTTTTACGCCATCGCAAAATATGCTTGGAAAATATGGCAATAATCCCCGCAACGGCAGGCAACCATAATCCTGTATCAGGCGACAAAACGAACCCGATTATAAGTCCGGAAACAATAGAACTTTCCGTAACAGTAATCTTTTTATTTTTAAAGTAGCAAAACAGAGAGTCGGTAAAAACCGTTGCTGCAATTGCAACAGTTATAGATAATAGAAAAAAATAATCCTTGTCGGTAACTGCCAGATAACCGGCAAAAAGAAAAAGAAAAACAGAGAGCTGGACTTTTAGAGATTTTATACGCATTACAATCTCCACATGGTAATTATAATAGCTCAAAAATGTCATTAAAATTCAATCGACAAAAAATGTTGTTGATCGTGCGATAAGCGCACGTTATTTTATTGGGCAAGCAACATTTTTTGTCGATTGAAATTATTATTTCAAAACTAATTTAATGCTTTCGGTTCAAAGCAAAGTGATGCATCAAGTTTTTCCTGCACCGCGTTAAGCTGATTTATTAACGACTGTGCCGACCTTTTATAAACGGTAGAATTTTTGCTGTATCGTCTTACAACATATTTACTGATTTTCTTGTTTAAATCCTGCCATTCCTTATATAATAGATCACACTTGTCTCCACTTTCACACGTTGGGCATGGTAATCCTTCAATATGTTCAGCATGAACATACTCCACTTTACGGACAACAATTCCATCATCAGCTTTAGGTTGAACAACTTTAACAAAATTTCTTGTATCTTTGAACTGTCCAACCGATTCTACGGCAAGAACCACGCGGACCAAGTCGTTTGAACTTGGAACATTACCTGTAAGTTTGATGATTTTTCCACGCTGTTCAAGTTTGATTTTGACATTGCTTACATCAGCGCCGATGCTTGATGCAATGCGAAGAATCTCCTGCGATTTGTTATATGCAGCCATTTCGCGGGCTTTTTTTCCTAATTGCTGATGAGATGCCGCAACGGGCAATGCGATAAGTGTTATCAGAATTAATGTCAATATTTTGAGATTCGTTTTCATTTTTTTACTCCTTAATTTGAAGTGTTAATTAGCGATTTATTTTTTCTCACTAAGTTTCTTTAAATACGTTTCAGGTGCTTTATCAAACTTAGCAATACAACCCGGGCAGCAGAAATAAACTTTTGTACCATTATAAACCGCTGAATATTTTTTATTGACTTTCCCACCCATTACCGGACATGTTGTATTGTTTAACTCTACTATTCTACCATTATTAGGTAATTTTTTTAAATACTTTTCCGGATTTTTAGGAAAAGTTTTTTGGCATCCGCCACAGCACAGTTCATAACGAACACCTTTATATACGCCGAAATTTTTGCCATTTACTTTTCTTCCCATAATCGGGCAAACGGGATTATTAAATCTTTCGACTTGTTTTTGTACCTGTTGCTGTTGTGCTGATTTCTCGTTTTTATGCTGTTCATCCGCAGAGGACACATAAGAAACCACGAGCAGAAATGCAGTGGTTATTGCGACTATTCTTTTCATTTCATTACTCCTTATTTGGAGATTATCATTACCGGCAATGAATTTGATTTATGTTAAAAACAACTAATCTGCCGGTTTTAGTTATATTATAGTATTTAAATACCACTTTGTCAAGCGAAAAAGCATTTTAGGCCAAAAAGTTAAAAATTTGAAGGTTTTTAAGATTTATTTATCTTGTTCAGTTTTTTTTATACTATCAGATAACTTTTTGTAGGCAGGGTTAATTGACCATGCGAACTCAGATTCTGTCTGCCAAAAACCTAGTTTGTACTCAAGCCATCCGACAAGCCATACACCTAAAACACCTATTGGGAACATAACAAAAAGAGACATGCGGAATTGGTAATATGCAATAAGCTGCTCCTGAAGTTTAGCTGCCACGAGGTAGCCGATTCCCAGGCAACCTATAAGTCCATATCCTCTGTTATACTTTTATAGATAAACAACGTAAATTAAGTATGATAAAATAATATAAACAGGGATATTTGACAATTCTATGTCATTTTGACATGAATATGAACAATGTTAAATTGGAAAGACTAAAAGGACATTAAGGACATTAAGGACAATATTGATTGTTTTATTCCATTATTCCATCATTCCAAAAGTATTTCGGTCGCTTCGCACCCGCGCAGTAAATGCCGCTATCGCGGCTTTATTCCTGCACTCCACATCCAATAATCCATAAGCTGGAAGCTTATGCTACTTTGTCCACGCGACGGGATCGAGTTTATAATAGCCTTTAAGTTCTTCGTATAGTTCCGGTTCTTTTCTTTTCATTTGCGATGGTTTTTCAAAAAAGGTTTCAGTTGCGACAGCAAAGAACTCGGCTGGGTTTGTTGCACCATAAGCATCCATAAGAGTTTTTTTGTTATGTTCAACACTATCACGAAGAAGAGTATATTCTTTTCCAAGAATTTCAGTCCATTTTCTATACCTGCTTTTATCCTGAAAAATTGGTACTCCATCCGCATAACCGTCTTCCTGATCCAACTGATGAGCGAATTCATGAAGGACGACATTTTGTCCATCTTCACCGTTAATCGCACCGTGTTTTACGCAGTCCCAGGCGAGTACAACATCTCCTCCCGTCCACGACTCCCCTTCCCGCGCGGTAGGTTTTACCGAGTATTGGCCTCCACCGACATGTGAATAAGAATTTCCGACATAAGGTCGAGGATAAACGAGTACAGAACTAAGATTTGGGAAGTCGGTATTTTTTCTGTTCAGCAAAAGCATACACGCCTCGCAGGCAATAGTGACACGTATTTCGTCTGTTATTTCAAGACCGCCGCAACCTTCGAAAGTTTTTTCGTCGAGGAATATTTTAATATCATCGTGGAGTTGTTTTTTTAAATCATCGGGCATCATTCTGTACAGCTGTACATTTACATCAAGGATTTTTTCCCATGAATCAAGAAAAGGGATTTGTTTTATTTTGTTCCTGCGACTAGCTTTCAGTTTTTGTTTTATATAAATCAAAGCTGAAGCTAAAATGATTATGGATATTGAGATGATTATAATTAACATTTTTTTCCTGTAATTAGATGTTGTTCAAAAAAAGGGTGAATGTCCCACCGACCTTGTGTCGGTAGACATAAAAATTGTTAGGAACACATTGTAAATACCGAACAATCAGACGTATGTTTAGTTTTTCCCACGCTCCTTTATAATCTATAACCGCATCGAGCGGATATAAATTATTCGCAGAAAATATCGCTATCGCGCTTTTATTTCTGCACTCCATAAAGTAGCTTTAGATTATTTGCACCAAATGATTTTTTTGTTTGTGATTAATTTATGAAAAAAAATTATTGTTGCAAATAATCTAAAGCCGCAAGTCTTTAATCCATTCTTTTATAACTTCAACTTTTGGAATAATGCCGCTTGATTTTACAGATTTCTGAACTGTTACAATTGCCGGAGTTGATTCAACGCCAAAAGCAGCGATTTGTTCGTCATCCGAGACGACATTAACGGGAAGTTGAACACCGAGTTCTTTAACTGCTTTATCGATATTTTTCTTAGTTTCTTCACATGCATCGCAACCGCCGCCGAGTAGAATTATTTCGCCGCTATATCTTTTCAGATTTCTTCTTAATTTTTTATTTATCTGATTTTGAATAGCGCTAATCATTTCATCTCTGGCCGGGATTCTGCTTACGAAGACAATTTCTCCATCGATACATATAGTCGGGATATTTCTAACCATCATTCCGGTCATAAAATCAACCGAGTCAGGTTCTTTAATTTTATGCTCACGCCATATTACTAAATCTTCAAATTCCGGAACAACAGCTTTAACCGATTCAACCATATATTGACATGGCGCGCATGCTTCCGAGTCGAGAGTAATAACATCGATAACGACTTTATCAAGTTTACCATAATCGCTCATATCGAGATTTTTTTCCGGATCGGACTGCTTTATCGCGATAGTTTTTGCGATTTCCTGCTGATAAGGATCATTCACAAGCTGTGCGACAATCTCGAGATTTTCCGGTGGAGTTGCGTAAGGAATATCGCATCCCGGAGCGAGAATGAAACCTTTATTACCACCAACGGTCATACAATCCATCGCGTTTCTCATGCAGTCATCAGTTGTACCGAATAGCAGAACGATAGTAAGCTGCATATTCCCGCCGAAAGAGATATCATATTTTTGGCAAATTTCTTTTACATAAGCGAGCTGAATATTTTCATCGATTGAAATATTATCGGGACCTGTTTTGCACATTTCTTCAATATTTGCCTGAGCGTGTCCACAGACAAAGAAAGAGGATAATTTACCTTTCTCACGAATTGCGTCAAAGATCGGTGTTACATATGGAGTTACAAATTCAGCAAAATGGTCAGGTCCGATCTGACTTGTCATCGGGTCAACAATAGCAACGATATCGCAGCCTGCTTCGATATAATATTCAGCAGCTTTAACTGCGACATCTTTACAAAATTCCATAATTTTTTTAATACCTTCCACATCGTCATACATAGCCATAAAAATATTAGGACCAAGAAGATGTAGCGCAAGAGTGAACGGGCCGGTAATTAATCCATAGAATGCAACGTCGGGATGTTTTGCAACAAGCTCACGCGTGGCATCGAGAACAACCGGGAATCTGCCGTCGCCAGGTCCGGGAATTTTTAACTCATCAAGAGTGACTCCTTCAGCGAGAGGATGAGTTGTAACAGCAGGCGGATTATCGTCTGCCCAGTTCAGTTGACAGCCAAGAATTTCGGCTTCGATTTGAAGGTCGAAAGCGACGGGAATTCCATCCGGTTTATATTTTTCGATTGCTTTACCAACACCATCAACCATCAGTTCTTTAGATTTAAGGAACTCTGTAGCGGTTTTGTTAATCAGAGAGGCGGCATGGCAGCCTACGAAAGGCACCCACGGTGTTTTATCAGTTTTTTTGTTATGCAATGCATTCAGCAATAGTTCTTTACCAGTCATTTTAAACTCCTATGAAATAATTTAGTTGTTAGTTATAAATCAATATTTACAGTTTTTATTCGCACGGCGCGTTTGGCGCACCACGCGAGAGAGAAACACCATTTTTATTTATAAAATTAATTTTCCTCTCTACCGACACAAGGTCGGCAGGAGAATTTCAATTCCCTCTTGCCCTTACAGGGATCAAATTTGTTTTTGCCAATAAGCCGCAAAGCGGCGTAAGCAATTAGCCTCGCATTTTAATGCGAGGAATACGATTGATAACCATATTCCGTCCGAAAAGGACGGTACATTTTAATTGATAATTGATGCAAAGCAATGGTTATAAACGACCTTTTTCGTTGTTTGTTCCGCCCTTTTCGGGCGAAAATGTCTGGTTTTATGTTCCTGTGGTTGAAACCACAGGCTAATTGCTTATGTCGCTTTGCGGCTGTACCATTTTCGAGTGTCGTATGGTTAATAATTAAAAGAAATTTTATTTTTAAGATTAATGATTTCAATTTCTTTATTGTTTTTAATAACATGAATAAAAACCGGTATTTCTGATTTTAATTCGCAGTTTAATCCTTCTTCATTCCTTTCCCATTTAACTTCAATAACTTCACTCGTTCCATTAATTGGAAATTTACCTTTTGCGAAGTTAAGATTTCCCGGATAAGGCGAAAATGTAAAATGATTGTTTCCAAGATCGTATCGCGGAATTATTCCGAGACAATACTTCGACAAAAGCGGAGTTGGATATGCCGACCACACGTGGCAATGCGACCAATTAAGGTCAAACACTTCAGCGATAGTTGTGAGACCGTTATTAATAAACCATCCCCAACATTTCTCGATTTGATTAAGCACAAAATTTATTTCACCATGATTAATTAAAACAGGAAATGTAAAATAAGAGAAATACGGCGTGATTAGCTGCCTGTCAGAAACAGCAGGATCGGTTTGCCGTGGTGCATCGGGATTATTGGGGAAGCAGGACAAGATGTGCCGTTTAATAAAAATGACAGCTTTGTCAATATTTTTTTTGGGAATTAATTTATTTTTTAACGCAAGAACTGTCGAATGATAACCTATTTCGCACCATTTATTTTCTTCAATGTATGGATTAAGTTTTTTCGAAATAATTGAGCGGATTTTTTCTTTTAGAAGTTCATATTGTTCAGAACTATAATTAAGGATTTCGCACCATTTAATCATTGAATTAAGCGAAGAATAAAATAACAATGTAGTTGCGATATCAGCTTCAGGATTATTGCTGATATACCCCCAATCGATAAAATTAGGGCCACCGGAAATATCAATTCCTTCAGATGTCAATTTATTTTCACAGGATGTTATATTTTTTTCCGCGTAAGGAAATAATTCTTCAAGAAGAGCGGTATCGCCTGTAAGCTTGTAATAATTTACATTCGCGTCAATCCACAAAAGTGAGTAACCTGTAAAGTGAAGTCTGTGGCCCGGATGAAGCCCGGCTACTAGACCATCTTCATTCGCGCAAAACGCAGCCTGCCTCAATCCCCGCGCTGAAATTTTTAAGTCCGGATAAGCTACCGAAGCAATAGCGGTTGATGGCAAAGCATCACCTGTCCACTGTCCTCGTTCTCTTGTCGGGTTATCAGTAACGGCATCTTCGGCGCAAGCTTTTAATGTTTTGACACCCGCGGTCCATATTTTATTAAGCATTGTATTTTCGCATTCAAAAGAGCCGTTAACTTTACCGTAATAAGTTCTTTCGATAAATTTTTCGCTTATAAATTTGATTTGATTTTCAGGAGCTTTAATATGGATCTCAAGAAATCTTCCTGCTCTTGGTGTAACAGGAGAAAATTTCTGGATGCCTCCCCGTGCGATATAATGGTCTAAGTTACGTGATATTCCGGCTGACAAATTAATATAAGGAGTAACTTTACCATCAACTAAAGCTTCGCACAAAGCGAATTCCACAACAGCATTTTCAGGCAAATCGAATATAAATTCAGGAGATCCAAGCCTGACTCGCTGAAGATCGTATCTTTTCCATATGCCATCCGCATCAGATATATTTTCAGTTATAAGGGAACGTTTATACCATGTCACATCATTTTCTTCTGACCATTCCGGAGGATTAATAAAGTCAAAAGGTCCGTTCAGTTTGCCTTCTGCAACAGAAGAAAGCGTATGATTTATTCTGCAGACATGAGATATATTTAAAGGTGTCGGCGTACCGATATTCGGTACAAAAGGAACGACATTTTCCCATTTTGAATCGTCAAAATTTATTTTTTGCCAGCCGACAGGATTCTTTTTTGTATTTACCCATTCAATCCACGAAAATTGTGGATTGGTTCTTACGGCGGAGTTAATAAAGCCTTCAGCTTTTTCACATTTCCAACTAACGGGAATATTATTTCCTGCAATTTCACAAGCGAAAAACGGCTTGATTATCGAGCCGGAAAGCATACGTGTATCAACGGCATGATTATGCACAATGGCGGTAACAACATGTTTCCCCGGCAGCAAAGTTTTTTTAATAACTTCATACTCAGGATGTCCTGCGGGAAATCTTGCCGGGCCTTCTGTAAGGAAATTGTTATCAATAAGAGCGCGAAACCAATGAGCGCCAAGGATATTGAATTCTACAATGGTTTCTTTATCGACAGTAAAAACTCCTCGGAACAGCGCGTAAGAATCGATAGAATCATTATTTTGATTTTCTTTTGGCCAGAAAGGTGCTGTAAAAGGTTTGATGATATTATTTTCCATCATACTTGATAATAATTATTATTCAGAATAATTTTTTACAGTATCAACCATTGCAAGAATATTTTCTATTGAAGTTCCGGCCTGAATGTTGTGGCACGAGCAGCAAATGTAACCTTCCATGCCTTTACCGAGAGTTTGCAGACAATCCAGAGTTTCTTTTTTAACTTCTTCCGGGCCTCGGAACGGCAACACGTCCTGCGTGTCAATAGCGCCGTGAAAGATAATATCTTTGCCGTATTTTTCTTTAAGACCTGCCATATCCATACCGGGACAAATATGTTGAATTGGGTTTAGGATATCAATTCCAACATCAATAAGTCTCGGGATTAAAGGCTCGACAGCGCCATCGGAATGAAAGAAAACTTTTTTACCGTAAGAGTGGATTAAATCGCACCAGCGTTTCATTCTGGGTTTAAAGAATTCGTCCCACATATCCGGAGACATAAGGAGACTGATCTGACTTCCCATATCATCGCTAATAAAAACAGCGTCGATATTGTCCCCTGTTGCCTCGAAAAGTTTTTTCATCATTTCGGTTTGGATGAGTTCAATTCTGTCGAGTGCCGCGTTAACGAAATCGGGTTCGAGCGCGAGATCCATCATAGATTTTTCGAGTCCGCGCATACCGCAATAGATTTCGTAAAAAGAGACCCAGGGGCCTAAAGTCGCAAAATCTTTTGATACCGTTTCAGTCGCTTGTGCAGCCGCGGAATAATTAAATTTATCAGGATCTGGCCAATAAGGATATTCATCAATATTTTCCAAAGTGTAATCTTCAAAAGTAGAACTGACTCTTTCTCCATAAGTTGAAAGACCTGATTCTACCGTTCTCATCTGAACACCCCATTGGGTGACCATTGCAGCTCCATCAACAAGCGGAGCTAGTTCACCTTCATAGTCGGCATTAATCCAGAACCATTTATCGATCCCCATTTTTTTATAGAGATCGAAATCATTTTCAGCATTAAAATGTTTTGCGAGATCTGTATATACTTCAGGAGTAAGCCAGATATCGACAGGTATTCTGTCAACTTTTTTACGGTTAAGAATATTGAGTATACGATTTTTTGAGTTCATTTTTATATTTTATTAGTTGGTTAGTTTTATTTTTAAAAATGGACATTATGGACACGATGGACCTAATGGACATTATGGACATAAAAATTTAATAATTGTAGAATTGTAGAATTGTGGAATTGATCATCAATCCATCAATCCATTATTCCATTAATCCACTATTCCATTATTCCATTATTCCATTATTCCATTAATCCACTATTCCATAAGCTGGAAGCTTATGTTACTTTACGCTCTTTTGCTTAGCACGTCTTTTTCGTAAGCGTACATTTCGTTTATCCATTCAGTTCCTACGGGGACATTTGTCTGCATGCAATAATAATCCCAAATTGCTCCGAAAGGCATTGTTTTCATTTCTTCCATAAGAGCGAGTTTACCTGCTCCATCGCCTTTAGCTTCGAGTTGTTTTAATATTTCAGTCGGGTCAAGCAGAGAATAAAGAATTCCTTTCATAGCGGCACGAGTACCAATTGTCCAAGCACCGATTCTGTTTATGCTTGCATCAAAGAAATCGAGAGCGATGTATGCTTTATCGAAAGCGTTACCGCGTTTCAATTCGAGAAAAACATTTTTCAAGTCGTCGTTAAAAATAACTACATGATCACTATCCCAGCGAATTGGTCGGCTAACATGCATAAGCAGATTATTTTTAAATTGAAGCGCTGACGAGATTTTATCATGAATAGTTTCAGCCGGATGAAAGTGTCCCATATCGAAGCATGGAATCACATCATTTGTCATAGAGTATCCGAGATAGAATTCATGTGAACCGACAACATATTCTTCGCTGCCGATACCGAACAATTTACATTCAACCGCATCGATACATTTTGATGTATCAACGCCGTTTGTTTTATCGAATATTTTGTCATAAGAATCTTTTAAACGTGCTCGTGGCGACCATCTGTCGGCCGGAATATCTTTCGCGCCGTCCGGGATCCAGAAATTAATTACGCAAGGTTCGCCTTGATTTTCAGCGAAAGCTTCGGCGATTTTCCGACATGCGATTCCGTGTTGAATCCAATACGCTCTAATATCTTCATCTGCATTGGAAAGTGTAAAACCGTCAGCTGCTTTAGGGTGAGAGAAAAAAGTAGGATTAAAGTCTAATGCTATTCCGTTTTCTTTTGACCATTCCATCCATTTCGAGAAATGCTCAGGTTTTAACTGATCACGTTCAACCGGCACATCGGTTTCGCAGTAGAAAGCGTGAATATTCGCTCTTTTCTTTCCTGGTATTAAGCTGAAAGCTTTAAGCATATCCGCGCGAAGTTCATCGCCGTTTCTTGCGACGCCGGGATAATTTCCTGTAGCCATGATTCCACCTGAGAGCGCTTCGTCAGGACTTTCGAGACCCCGAACGTCATCACCCTGCCAGCAATGGACTGAGACGGGGATATTGGTGATTTTATTTATTGCGATATCAACATCAACGCCGAGTTTTGCGTAGGCATTTTTAGCGAATTGAAATTGAGCGTTAATTTCATCATTAGTAATTTTGTTATCACACATCATTTACTCCTTTAATATTAATTAATTGTCATTTATATATTTCTATTTTTATTGTGCTATTTATTTGCAAATTGCACGTTGATAGTATATAATATCATAAAATGAAATAAATGCAATACCTTTATCGTTCCAATTAACTATGTTTTTTGACACAACCCAAGTTCGACATATTTCAATTAATTGTGAACTTCACTACTGTCCGATAAAGAAACGAATTGATAATAATTTAAGAATAGCCACCAACGAAGTAACACTGTACTCATGTTCAAGGCACGAAGA
>JAOZNZ010000503.1 GCA_029933535.1 bacterium
AATTCCCCCCTGCTGGTGAGCTTGTCGAACCATAAAAAGAGTTGAGATTTTATTCAATAAGTCGGTAATTAGTTTCATAATAAATAAAAGTTAAAAGTTTAAAGGTTTAAAGGTCAAAGGTTAAGAACCACCCCGACCTTCGGCCACCCCTCCTCAACAAGGAGGGGAGTTAAAAGGACATAAAGGACATAAAGGACATAAACTTTTTATAATTTAATAAATCATTCAATTCTTTCCGTGTACCGCGCCCGGAGATTTTCGGGTTCCGTGCGTTCAGTAGTTTAAATTTATTTTTTGTAATTAACAATTGTTACCGCGCTTGCCGGTGGAATAATATAGTTAAAACTTTTAGTAAAATTAGTTTTATTATTTTCCTGAATTTTTACATTATAGCCTTTTCTGTTAGTAGTTGCCGGGTCTTTATGAGTCAGCAAATATTCCGTGTATTTTTTTTCAGGATTATAAGGAACATTTATAGTTACTTTTTGCGGGTTGTCAAAATCTCTGTTTAAAATAATAAAACTGTTGCGTTTGCCTTCTTTGAACGCGTACAAACGAGTTAAAGGCACATTTTTTATAGGCGGTTTGGTGGTTTTCGCGAATTTAGCCATTGTAGGACTTTGCGACCCGAACCTGCTAATTTTGACTTCCGGCAAATCTATTGTTTCCTGTTTTCCTTCTTTTACTTCCATTATTGAACCTTTAGCATACAAATTCCTTAATAACATAGCGAGATAAGTAGTATGAGGAATTCCATCATGATTATGAGTAGCCCACCCGGTTCCTTTATTATACAGAAAATAATTAATCAGCCCGTTGTTAGAAATTACAAACATAAAGTTATCTAAAGTCGCTATACCCATTGCGAGGCTTTTGTTTATTTGCTCTACTTCTTCATAATAAGGTTTTTGCGGACTTGGAAGAGGGTATCCGGGGCCTGCTTCATATTGTAACATCAAAAAGTCATTGCTAATGGCATTCCTTAAATCATAGAATTCCGGCAAGACCGGTTCAAACATACGCACATTGAAAAACAGATTATTTCTTAATGCTTCTTTTAGACTGTCAGCTTTTATAGAAGCGTTGTCCCAACCACCAATATAACCGCTCGGGCCTGAGCCGATAGCATCTAACGAAGGAGTATGTTCAGCCGACCGTCTCGTCCATCCTTTTCTATTTTTATCCCATCTTGTCTGGCAAATACCCGACATACCTCTTGCGGCAGCAATCCCGACAATATTTTTTTTTGTATTCCATTTACTATTTTTCACTTTACTAATTAAACGTTCAGTAAGCTGCCCGCAAAGTTCCGGGTCTTGAGAAAAAGCTTGTGGAGCATAGTTTTTATTCCAGATTTCGTTACCGCATTCGAGATAGATATTATCAAAAGCTTCAGTCCAGGGATTTATTCTTCCGTGTTTTGCTCTTAATTTCCCATATCCAACATCAGCCGGAGCAGCCAAATATTCCATAAAGCGTTCAATTTCTTCATCAGACCAGCAAAGAAAAGTCATAATCAACGGATCAGCGCCGACTTCTTCGCATATACTCAATTGTTGTCTTAGACTGTAATTACCGGAGCATCTCTGATGGGTAGCTGGTCCCGACTTCATTTGATAAATTGAATTGCGTGTAAAACCATCAGAAAGGAAAGCATCTAAAGATAACATACCGCGCCCGCTCAAAGAGCGCAAGCACCCCGGTTTCAATTTTTTTAGATCTTCAATCACCTGAGGATAAATCTGAAAAGGTTTTAAGTCAGTCTGGTAAACAAGCAAATTATCAAGCCATATAGTTCCTTTAGCTTTAGAACCAACCATAAGGGGTTCACCATTAGCTTTTTGACCTTCAGCTTTAAATTCGATGCTGTATTTTTTCCAAATATTTGTTAAAGTAAACTCTTTAGAAGCATAGTTGCCAAGTTGTAAAACGACAGGTCCATCTAAATCTTTATTTTTCATCCAGGCTTCAAAGCGAAAAGTTTTGCCTTTAGGAAAATCATTCCCCAGCTTAACATTCATATATTGCCCCCCGAACCCAACAGCCTCGCCGTCAGAACCCGGGAAAGTTATTTTCAGACTTGCAGTGCTGCCGCCTTCGGGAGCAAAAGTCTTGTCGTCTAAAATGGAATCCAACCCCGGAACACGAGTACCTTTTCTAAATTTTGTTTCAGTAACCGGCCAAAAATCTCCAAAGTATTTTCTAAGATGTTCAAATCTATCCGGTCTTTTTTTTACACCCGGATGTTGTTTGAGAGAATCCAATGGAGGAGCTAATCTTTCCATAAAAAGGTCACAAACATCCCCTTTTTCTATTTTCGCGCCATTTTTTTCAAAATAAATTTTATCTTCACCGTCATTATTTCCATAGAACTTTTTCACTTTTGCTTTACGGAGAAATTCCAATTTTTTTCCGTTATATCTGTATATACGCGCCTCAGCTCCATTCCAAAAATCATCAGGATACAGCCCCCAGAAACCAGTGCCGCGCGAACGAGTTTTACTCATAGAATGAGCGCCGGTAGGCTCTCCTAATTTAGATTCGATAAAATTAGTTCCGCCGTCCGAAGCTTGTATGATATGGCGAAAGACGATAGGTTCAAAAGCATACATATTGTTCCAGCAGTTCCAGTTTTGAGGAACCCAGGGAGCAAAAGCAGCAGTTTCAAAATTAACGCCAAAGCGTTTTGGTTCTTCAATTTTTACTTTATCTGTAATATTATAAATGCTGCTTGCTGATAAAGCAGCAGAAACGAATAAAGCGAATACCGGTATAATTAATTTTTTCATTTTCATTTTTTTCTTTTATTTTGTTTTATGGTTCTTCTCCCAATTAGTTGGTTGTTTAATCCTTTATTTCGAGTTTTTTGCGCTGAAAGCGCATTTTATATCAGCCTATGGCTTTAGCCATAGGAAAAGGTTTAAGCAATTATACGTTCTGAAAGAACGTTTCATTCGTTGGTAAGTTTGTTGAATCATATCTTATCTAATGTTTGTGTTGTTTTTTTATAAGACGTTCTTTCAGAACGTAACTTTTCGCTTATCAAAACCTATGGCTATAAGCCATAGGCTGGTATAAATTGTGCCGTTGGCACAAGGTTGTTCAAGTAAATAGTTAAATCTCAAT
>JAOZNZ010000053.1 GCA_029933535.1 bacterium
CTTTTTTAATTTTATCAAAAGAGAATATTGGTGTCAACAGTAAGCTGAGGAAATTCATCCCGTTGTGATGAATTTAAAATTAATTTTATGTGGTTAAAGAATTGACGCGAATTGTTTCCTACGAAAATGTAGCTTTTGCAAGTGAATCCCTACATTATCGTGGATGTAAAACCTGATATATTTGCTTTGAAAATAGATTTTACATATAATATGAAATACCATTTAGAAATACGGCTAACTAACATTGGTCATGAGTTCGAGCAGACATTTGCTGCGTTTCGGTAAATTATCGCTTGCAGATGCAGCTCAACTCATATGTACAAAGACTATTGGCATAATTATTGCTATACAATATAAACTTTATAATTAATATAGAATATAATTAAATAAATAAATAACAAAGAAGGAACATTATGAGCAGTATTATCAGAAAAAATGCCGTTGCCAATATCGCGGCAAGAAATCCTGACCTTGAATTTGCCGAGTCGGTAAATATCGGGGACATCTATGGCGAAAATGCTTTTACGCTTAAAACTATGAAAAAAGTTTTGCCTAAAGCTATCTATAAAAAACTCAGCGCTACAATTAGAAAAGGTAAAATCCTTGAAAACGATATCGCTGACGTCGTTGCAGGCGCCATGAAAAATTGGGCTATTGGTAAAGGCGCAACTCATTACACTCACTGGTTCCAGCCATTAACAGGTTCTACCGCCGAAAAACATGACTCTTTTATTGATCCTGACGGCGAAGGCGGAGTTATTTTGAATTTCTCCGGCAAAGAACTTGTACAGGGCGAACCTGACGCGTCAAGTTTTCCAAGCGGCGGAATAAGAGCAACATTCGAAGCCCGGGGATATACAGCCTGGGATCCTACAAGCCCGGCATTTATTAAAAGATCGAAAGCAGGAGCTACTCTTTGTATTCCTACCGCTTTCTGTTCTTACACAGGTGAAGCACTTGATAAAAAAACACCTTTGCTTAGATCTATGCAGGCCATCTCAAAGCAGGCCAAACGTGTTCTCGCTTGTTTTGGAAAAGACAGCGACGGTATGTCCCTAACAACTCTCGGCGCCGAACAGGAATATTTTCTTGTTGATAAAGAACTTTTCCTCGCTCGACCTGATTTAATTCAGGCCGGACGTACTTTATTCGGTAATGTTCCGGCAAAGCATCAACAGATGGACGATCATTATTTTGGTGCTATCAAGTCAAGAATTATCGCCTGTATGGAAGAAGTGGACAAAGAGCTTTGGAAGCTTGCCATTCCTGCAAAGACCCGTCATAACGAAGTTGCCCCTGCGGAATTTGAGATTGCTTGTGTTTACGAAACACTAAATCTTGCTACTGACCACAATATGATGGTAATGGAGATTTTAAGAGCAGTTGCCGACAGGCACGGTTTGGTGGCTCTTCTTCACGAAAAACCTTTCGCGGGAATTAACGGTAACGGTAAACATAATAACTGGTCTATCGCTACTCCAAAAGGCAAAAACTTGCTTGAACCGGGAAAAACTCCACATGACAACGCAATATTCCTGACTTTTATCTGCGCAATTATTAAAGCTGTTGATACTTACGCTGATTTGTTACGCGCAACAGTTGCTACAGCAGGAAATGATCACCGCCTTGGCGCTAATGAAGCCCCTCCGGCGATTGTATCAATTTTTCTTGGTGAGCAATTGACAGATATAATTAAACAAATTGAAAAAGGCGGTGCTAAATCTTCTAAATCCCAGGACGTTTTAAACATTGGAGTTGATTCAATGCCGGAACTACCTAAGATGTTACCGACCGTAACAGAACGAGTCCGTTTGCATTTACCGGAAACAAATTTGAGTTTCGCGCAGTTGGTTCGCAGCAATCATGTTCAGGGCCTAACGTTGTGTTAAACACAGCAGTTACAGAAGTATTGGATGAAATATCGACCAAGCTTGAAAAAGCTAAGAAAGCTGATTTCAATAAAACTCTTCAGAAAATTCTTAGTGATATTGTTAAAAAACATAAAAAAGTCCTATTTAATGGTGACGGATATACAGAAGAATGGCTTATAGAAGCTAAAAAACGCGGACTCCCTAACCTGGAGAAAACTCCGGAAGCATTAAAAGCTCTCATTAGCAAAAAAAGTATTGACCTTTTTGGTAAATATAATATTCTAAGCAAAGTTGAAGTTCTTTCAAGATACGAAGTTTATAAAGAACAATATGATATGGCTATAGATGTAGAAGCAAAACTTACTTCAGATATCGCTAAAACTATGCTTCTGCCAGTCGCTCTCGAACAACTTACAGAGCTTGCTGATACATTTGCATCGCTGACCGACATAGGTGTAAAAGCAGGTCAGGCGGCAGCAAAGGCTAAATTAACTAAAATTGGTAAATATGCTGATGACGCAACAAAAGCGATTGCGCTTTTAGATAAAGCAATTGTTGCCGGAAAATCATCCGATTTGATTAAATATATGGATGCGGTAAGAGCAGCCTGTGATGGTCTTGAAATAGAAGTAGATGATGAAAAATGGCCATTACCTAAATACAGCGAATTACTTTTCGCGTATTAATTTGTCTAAAGAAGCATAAACGACATAAAAAGGGCGGCGGGTTTTCCTGCCGCCTTTTTAATTACTCGCCTCTTAAAAAATGTTTTAAGATATATCCCAAAGGGAGATTTCATCTATTCCCCCTTTCTTAAAGTGGAACATCCCGATTATTCCATCGGGAGTGGGGCAGGGGGATTTAATCCCTCCCCAGCTATCGCTGGTACTCCCTTTATAAAGGGAGATTTGGAACCCAGCATGCGCGGGTCGCGGCAGCGTCCCTCCGCTCCACCACTCCGTTCCCCTCCTTTCACGTTTGTTATTTTGATTTAGGAACAAGGCTAACGAGGTAACGCCATAGTGTTCACACCGATTTTTGATATTCGATTTAAAAACTTCTAAAATCTTAAATCGTTAATCGGTGTTCGGTGTTCAATTTCTTTCGTCCTGTAATTTCCCACCTTCTCTCATCCCGTGGAACAAGTATTACTATTTTGAGCTTCGGACGAAATCCCGAGCGTAGCCTCGCGAACCATTGGGGCAACTTTTCTCACCCCGTGGAAAGTGAAACTATTCCACTGGGGCAACTTTCAACTTTCAACTTTCAACTTTCAACTTTCAACTTTCAACTATTAACTATTAACTAATAACTACGGTTACGCCTTCCTCACAAGTTATTGCAATTAAAAAGCAATTTTGATATTATTTATACGCAATAACCGGTTACCGGTTACCGAATACCGAATACTTCTTTACAAGGGGCCCATAGCTCAGTTGGTTAGAGCAACGGACTCATAATCCGTGTGTCGTAGGTTCAAGTCCTACTGGGCCCACCATATTCAAGCCCTGTAAACAAAGCGTTTACGGGGTTTTTTCATTGTATTACAGGTCAAGAATTATATCAAACTCTTTTTTCCCGGGAGAAATAGATGTCAGTTTACTCCGATCAAGAATAATACTTTTTGTGCTGGATGATGTAACTTTGTAATCCGTATTCTCACTGGATTTTTCAGCATGTTTTACATCTTTAAGCGTCTGTGCAATTATGTTAATTCTGAACTGGTCGCTGCGAACGGTAATTAAATTACAAATACTGCCGAATTTTTTTGATGTCATACCTTTAACATCAAGTAAATCTGTTAAATCTTTATATGGTTTTAAAGTGGTTTTATTAAATGAGTCAAGACCAAGGTGAATATTTTTTGCAAGAGGGTGGTCAATTCCGCTAAGAGAAGCTAAAATTCTCGGCTGAGCGGTATTGACGTTTATTTTCCCGTAACTTGAGCCTGGAGTAAGGTAAATATAATCAAACCAAGCCAAACCTGAGCATTTTGTATTATTTAATCCGTGAGATATAAGTTTTATTTTTATTCCCTTTTCAGTTGAGATGTTTTCCGGACCGATAAATCCACAAAAAACCAAGTCGCTTTTTTCATATTGAAATCTTCCCACTTTGCTTCCGGGATTTCCATAAAGATCATTTAAAGTTTTATCGCCAAAATCAATAGGTAATTCATCATATTCCCTGGTTGTAAAGTTATAAGCCAGGACCTCAATTTTCGCGTTATAATTCTCTTCCAGAAATTCCGTGGTATCTATAGAATCATTCAAACCGGCGAGATAAATTCCGTAATAAGTTTTATGAAGGTCACGATTTTTCCATTCCCAAACTCCTTCTTCAGCTTCCCTGCTTGTATAGTACATTGGTGTTGAGTATCCCGGGCCGAGAGTAAAAGAATCGTCTTTGTTTATACTGAGAAGTTTACCACCCGGAACTGAGTAACCGTCAACGGTGATAGAATTTTCAGTATTTCCGGTTACGAGAAAAGTTTCTCCGCGTTGTTTACCTGAAAGAATTCTTAGTTTCTGATATTCCCAAATATTTGGTGTCCACGAAACATTTTCTGCTTTTATTAATCCGGATTTTGAAAAAACAGCTTTACCGAATGTGGGACTCCAGCCGCTGATATGAACATCTTTTTCTTCCGGATCAAGCCTTATGCCTGAAGTCGTGAAATATTTACCGATAGCTTTTAAGATTTGAAAGCTTCCTTTTCCACCTTGAGCCGAGCCCACTTTCTCGAACTTTTTAGCGGTTTTCACTGATTGAAATTCTACTAATGAGCTATAGTTACCATTTTTTATGTTAGCCTGGTCCTTAACATTTGCTGAAACGCCATGGTTTCTTGCTAAAGCTTCTGTACCACCGAAAGTAGGCTTTTTAGAAATTTGCCAATCATAGCGTGTAGGATCAATTTTTTGAGTTGAATATTCAATATCACTTGGGTCAAGAGAACCGTATTCAACAATTCGGGTGGCGATTTGATTATATTCATTTTTTAATGTCATTGAAAGAAAACCGCCTGCGCCGGGAAGTCCAACAATAATAGCGTCATCACCGACTCTCACACCTGTTCCATAAGCATTCACGCTTAATCTCAATGTATCTTTTGTGTTGCCTACAATTCCTCTTCTGATACCGGAAATTCCATTTGAATTTTTGGGTCTGGAGGTAGATTGAAATTCAACCATCTCCCCTTTCATTTGATCTTTTTTCCAGTTTGCGCCTTTAACTTTTACCCTGGCAACATTTATAGCTACAATTTTGTATCTGATGCCCCACAAAGATGCCGGCAACTCATAACAACCATAAGTTTCTGATGAAGAATCTCCCCATGTACCGCTTTTGGCAGATCCATATACTTTGTCAAAATAATATCTGTTGTTTGTAAGATAAAAATATCCGTGCGCGGGGATCGTAGGATTCGGATCATCGTATCTTCCATGGCGGTCCATGCTGTAATGCGGGACATTCCGAATTAACCCCACTCTATTCACGGAATCTCCTGTATTAACAATGATTTGCCAGTTATTTAGACTTATTGGCTGATCACTGATATTCATTATTTCTACAATATCCGGACGCATAACATACATAGCGTCAATACAATGTTTATTTGCAAAAGCTTTTTTATCTGAAGTTCTATTCATCCCTCCTATGTAACCTGTGTCTTTGCCGGAAGTGACGCATATTTGAATATATCCTTTTTTTGCTCTTACTGCTTCGCCGTTTTTATATGGTGTGCGTAAAAGGTCCATCTCTTTTACTCCGTTTGGCATTTGTAAAGTTGTACCTTTTAAATCCGCGGCGCTGATACTTGACATTCTGGTTTCAGAACTGTTTTTCGGACTTCCATCGGTATCCATATAGGGATTATATCCTTTGTAGGGCCGGCTCGAAGGCATATTTTCGGTCAATGGATAATGAGCAAAGGCGGACCCTATATCGCGGGTGAAACTTTGTTCCGCAAGATAAACGTAATAATATAAACTGTCCGGCCGGTTTATTTTCGAATCAAATTGTGTCGGCATATGCCAAATGTCGGTTTGTTCGGGAAATACGCACCAGTTTGCCGCTTCATACCACCACATAGTGTCAATTCTAACTGTAGCATCTTTATTTGTTACACTATGAAGTTCTTCAAGTGTATAATCTTTTGAGTTATTATAACAAACGTATAAACTGTTTTTATCATTACCAGCTATAGGAAAATACTTTAAATCCGTTCCTCTTTTATCTGTTGCCACAACAAGCAAAGCGTTTTTAAATACGTCCGGTACCCACCCGCCGGTTGTGGAGATTATTTTTTTGTATTTGGATCTTGAACCGTTGCTATTATCCCATTGTGTCGGCTCACTAAGTGTTATCTTCACAGCAGGCAGTTTCTCTTTTTCGCCGGCTCTCATAACGCTTCTTGAGCCACCGAGATTTTGAATTGTTTTGACTTTCCATCCGGCTCTGTAATTAAAAGGGTCCGTATTCCTGCGTTGCGGATAAAACCAGCTTCCATATCTATGTACAGTTATCGCGCTATCTGACTCGAATGTATAGCTTCCGTTGACGGCCATTATTTCATTAAAGCAAATTGATTCTATTCCATAATCGCTCCCAAGAGTTGTAAGCACTTGATTTTCATCCCGATAATCAATTATGTTAGCGGCAAGAACTCTTAAATTCCGCGATGAACCTTCAAATGGTTTTCGATCATTGCCTCGTTTTAAAACTTTGTGAATCTGCCTTGTGGTCGATACATTCACATTCACGGGCAATTGCATTACACTTTTGCTTTCATCCCAGTATGTGTCACGCAAGTGTGAATAAACAGTACAGTACTTTTTTAAAAACGACTTGCCTTTCAAATTTTTTATGCCGCACAATTTCGCAACATCGTTAATTGAACTGAACGAACGGTCATCCCAGTACGGAGTTAATGGGTTATACTCCAATGGTTCATCAATGCCTTCATCGGGTTCATCGATAAGGCCGTTGCCGTTATTGTCTATTCCGTCATACATCAGGCTTACATTATTGGCATTATCATCCGCATTAGCCTGACCCGGTTTTTTATCTCTGCCGTAACGATAAGCAATGATTTTTTTTGCGGTTTTGGTGCTGAAAGGAATTCCTCTGCTTTTCCCGTCTGAAAGAATAATTTCCGAAGTTTCAATTCCTTGATTTTGAGTTTTACTATTTATAGAGGATGCCGTGTTAGCATTTATTTTTCCGGCCTCATCTTCAATGGAAACTGCGTATCTTCCAATAACTAAACCTTCTTTATCGCGAACATAAAACCATTTTGAATATTGGTCTTGAGATCCATTAATATTAACTGCTTTTTTCGGATCTTTGGACGAGGAAGAAAAATTGATGTCCCAGGGCTCTAGTGTTGAATCTGTATCCGGCGTGGTAATAGAATCATCGTATATTTGAGATTTGGCATGTTCGGTTGCTGCAAGCATGAGCATATCTGTTTTATTTCTCAACAGAAAGGTTTCAGCAGTTTTACTTTCCATCCGCATTTGAATTACAAATACAGATGCCATTATTCCCAGTATTGTTAATACAGCAAGTATGGCTACTAATGCTATACCGTGATTTTGATTTTTTTTTATATAGTGCATTAATATTTTCTAATTGTATTTTAACAGCAAGGTAATAAATTAAATATACATCATTGTATCACAAGTATATGATAAATGCAACATATGCAAATATTTGCTGTCTAACCTTGGAATAATACTGGAACTGTACGCTTGTCTGAATTATAAATCTTACCAAAAAATAAGTAAACCACGAAGGCACGAAGTTCACAAAAAAGAAATTCAAAAACTTAGTGTTCTTCGAGTCTTAGTGGTAAAAAAATAGAATTCAGTATTTGCTGTATTTCTCCCTTTCAGGATATTATAGCTCAAGTGAAATTTCAGGTGAGGAAATAGATGTTTTTTTTTATTTTACATATCCATAATTACATCGAATTTCTTTTTGTCGGGTAAAATAGAGGTAAGTTTTTGACGATCGAGGATAAAGCTTCCTGATCTGGTTGAAGTGACTTTATAATCTTGTTTTCCTTGTGATTTTTCAGCTTTCTTTACATCCTTAAGTGTCTGAACAATTATGTTAACTCTGAACTGGTCACTGCGAACAGTTATTAAATTATGAATATCGGCATATATTTTTGTTGACATACCTTTAACATCCAGCAGATCTGTTACAACTTTATAAGGTTTTAAAACGGCTTTATCAAATGAATTAATTCCAAGATAAATATTTTTGGCAATATTTTGATCAACACCTTTAAGAGAAGATAAGATTCTTTGTGACGCGGTATTAACATTTATTTTCCCCGAAGATGTTCCGGGAGCGAGATAAATATAATCGAACCATGCAAAGCCTGAACAGTTCATGTTATTTAATCCGTGAGAAATCAGTTTTACTTTAATTCCTTTTTCAGTTGAAATATGTTCCGGCCCGATGAATCCGCAGAAAGCCAGGTCATTTTTTTCATACTGGAATCTTCCGCTTCTGCTTCCCGATTGACCATATAATTCCCCCAGGCTTTTGATATCATAATCGATTGGTAATTCATCATATTTATGGGTCACGAAATTAAACACCTTAATTTCTATTTGAGAGTTGTAATTTTCTTCCAGAAATTCAGTGGTGGAAATCGAATCATTAAGTCCCGCAATATATAGCGCGTAATATGTTTTTTTAAGACCTCGTTTTTTCCATTCCCATTCACCTTCTTCAGCTTCTTTTCTTGTATAAAACATTGGTGTTGAATAGCCGGGTCCAAGAGTGAAAGAGTCTCCTTTCCCAATACTAAGAAGTTTACCTCCCGGAACAGAATAGCCATCAACCTGAATTGAATTATCTGTATTCCCGACTACGAGGAAAGCTTCGCCGCGTTGTTTTCCTGAAAGGATGCGTAATTTTTGATGTTTCCATACATCAGGTTCCCAGGATATATTTTTTGCTTTTATTGTTCCTGATTTAGAATAGGCGGCATCGCTGAATGAAGGAGTCCAGCCGCTTATATGAACACCTTTTTCTTCCGGATCGAGTCTTACGCCGGAAGTAGTTAAATATTTACCTACAGCTTTTAGAATAGGAAAGTTTACTTTACCACTTTGTAAACTGCCTACAGTTTCAAACTTCTTTGCGGTTTTAACAGCATGAAATTCTGCTAACGAACTGAATCTTCCGTTTTTAATATTTGCCTGCTCTTTTGTATTTGCAGATACACCGACATTTCTTGCCAGGGCTTCTTTCCCGCCAAAAGTAGGGTTTTTGGATATTTGCCAGTCATAACGTGTCGGATCGACTTTTTGAGTTGAATATTCAATGTCTCCGACGTCAAGCGTGCCATATTCAACAATTCGTGTAGCTATCTGATTATATTCATTTTTTAATGTCAGCGAGAGAAAACCTCCCGCTCCCGGAAGTCCTACAATCATAGCGTCGTCCCCTACTCTAACACCCGTACCATAAGCATCGACATTTAATTTTAATGTATCTTTTGTATTACCAACCACACCTCTTCTGATACCGGAAATACCGTTTGAATTTTTTGGTTTGGATGTGGATTGAAATTCTACCATTTCACCTTTCATTTGGTCTGTTTTCCAATTAGCACCTTTAACTTTAACGAGGTCTCTTCTTATATTTATGATTTTATATCTTACTCCCCATAAAGATGCCGGTAATTCATAACAACCATAAGTTTCTGATGAAGAATCCCCCCATGTGCCGCTCTTTGCCGTTCCATATACCTTATCAAAATAATTCCGGTTATTTGTTAGATAAAAATACCCATGCGGAGGAATTGTAGGATTTGGATTCTCATATCTTCCATGGCGGTCCATACTGTAATGCGGAACATCTCGGATTAACCCCACTCTATTCACGGAATCACCTGTATTAACGATAATTTTCCAATTATTCAAACTTACGGGCCTGTCACTTACGTTCATTAATTCTACAATATCGGGACGCATAACATACATAGCATCAATAGAATGTTTATTAGCGAAAGCTTTTCTGTCAGATGTTCTTGACATACCGCCGACATAGCCTGTATTTTTACCTGAAGTAATAAGAACTTTGATAAAGCCATTTTTTGCTCTGATAGCTTCGCCGTTTTTATATGGTGTACGTAAAAGATCTATTTCTGATTCTCCGGACGGTAATTTCAAAGTTGTACCTTTTAAGTCAGCGGCAGTGAGGCTTAACATTTTGGTTTCTGTGCTGCTTTTCAGCTCACCGTCGGTATCCATATATTGATTATAACCTTTATAAGGGCGACTTGAAGGTATATCGTTTCCAACTAACGGATAATGACAAAACTGACGACCTATATCGCGGGTAAAACTTTGCTCCGCAAGGTAGAGATAATAATATAAACTGTCAGGTCTTTTAATTTCCGGGTCGAATTGTGTCGGCACCCACCAAACTTCGTTTTGGTTCGGAAACACACACCAGTTTGCCGCTTCGCACCACCACATTGTGTCAATTTCTATTCTTGCGCTAGTGTTTTTGTTTGTAAGTTCAAAAAAGTTAAAATCTTTTGAATTATCATAACAAACAGACAAACTATTTCGATCATTGTCAGCTATAGGATAATAAATTCTGTCAGTTCCGGCTTTATCTTTTATCAATGTTAATATAGCATTTTTAAATACTCCCGGATCCCAAACTCCTCCGGTAAGCTTTTGAAATGAGCTCTTCGAAGTACGGCCTGAGCCAGCCCATCGTTCCGGATCGTCCAGTGTTATTTTTGCAACGGGAAGAGAGAGTCTTTCTCCGGCCATTAAAACACTTCTTCTACTGCTGGATTTTATAACGTTTTTAATTTTCCATGCTGATCTGAAGTTATATTTATACCACGGTGCTACTTCTGAGTAGCCATTATACCAGTAACCCAATCTTGGAGCCCAGCCCTCGTAATCGCTTTCGAGAGTAAAGTTTCCATTCATCGCCATTATTTCGTTAAAGCAAATTGATTCTATTCCATAATCACTTCCCAGAGTAGTAAGCACATGATTTTCGTCACGATAATCATTTACATTAGCAGCAAGTACTCTTAAATTTCTTGATGAACCTTCAAATGGATTTTGGGAGTTACCACGTTTTAAAACTTTATGCATCTGTCTTGTGGTTGATACATTTAAATTAATTGGTAATTGCATTTGGCTTTTACTATCATCCCAGTATGTATCACGAGTATCTGTATAAATGGTACAATATTTTTTAAGCAAAGATTTTCCTTTAACATTTTTTATGCCGCATATATTTGCAATATCATTCACTGAATTAAAAGCACGGTCATCCCAAGAAGGCGATGAGCTGTTATATTCTTCCGGCTCATCGATTCCTTCATCTGATTCATCTATTACGCCATCGCCGTCATTATCAATTCCGTCATACATCAGGCTTACATTATTGGCATTATCATCTATATTGCCCTGGCCGGGTTTTTTATCTCTGCCATAACGATAAGCGATAATTTTTTTGGCGGATTTAATGCCGATAGGAATTCCTCTTTTTTTTCCGTCAGAAAGAATAATTTCCGAAGTGCTGATTCCCTGGTTTTGTGTTTTGTTATTTAGAGAAGATGCCGCATTAACATTTATTTTCCCGGATTCATCTTCTATGGAAACGGCATATCTGCCGATTATTGAACCGGTTTTATCGCGAACATAAAACCATCGTGAATTATTATCTTTCTCTCCATCATTACTAATAGATGCGCCACGTAAGTTTATTGATTTTTTGGGATCCTTAGACGAACTATCAAAACCGCTGCTCCAAGGTTCTAACGTTGAATCCGTATCCGGAGTTGTAATTGAATCATTGAATATTTGAGCTTTAGCGTGCTCGGTTGCGGCAAGCATAAGCATATCTGTTTTATTTCTCAACAAAAATGTTTCGGATGTTTTACTTTCCATTCGCATTTGAACCACAAAAACCGATGCCATTATTCCTAATACAGTTAATACAGCAAGGATTGCCACCAATGCTATTCCGCGATTTTGATTTA
>JAOZNZ010000504.1 GCA_029933535.1 bacterium
CTTTTCTGTTAACGCGATATTTTTGTTTATCTAATTTGAGATAATCGTCCAATTGGTTTTAGCTTTTTCCGGTTTACCTTGATATAAATGCAAATCGCGCATAAGATATGAAGATTGTGCAATGCGAACTAACATATTATTACTTTGATAAAGAGAATCAGCTTTTTGTAACCCAAATAATGCAACTAATTGTTCCCCATAATAATCTTCTCGTTCGCCGGTAATATTACACACTTTATTACAAGTTTCAAAAGAAGCTTTCTTAAGATAGTTGCTCAAGGCTGTCAAATCACTGTCCCACCAGTTGGTTTTAAAAAGTTGGAATAACAAAACCGTATCTTCAAAATTTAGCACTTGATTATTTATTAAATTTTCATTTGCAAACCGATTGGAAAATATATTTTCCCCAATTTTATTTGTTCCTTTATTTTCACAAAGTAGCATTCTCATTTTATTCAACCTGAATTTTTGAGATTTTCCTTTATCGTTTGACTTCCCACACGAAATAAAGAATATTATAATTAATAATAATGAGATTAATCCAACATTCAAATGAAATTTATTTTTCTTCATTTTGAAATCCTCACGAGAATGGTTTCTAACGACCTACAACTATTTTACAAAAAAAACGCAAGTGGTTATCGATTTTATGATATATTTTTGAGCGAAAGACGGGTGGCGTGGCTGAAGGACTAAACAGTTTAAATCAAACAATTTCATATTTTTTATATCGACAGAATCATTTTTTAAATGATTCTGTCGACCATGATTCTGTCGATTATATTTAATTGCTTTTTGGGGCTGTCTGTGATTGTCAACTGCCCACCTTATCGAGAACGGATACAGAAGAATATCATCCGACCACATTCCACCTCGGCGGATCTTCGACTTTATTTAGGTTTGTCAATATATTCTCTCGTTTTTCACTACACTTTTTAAAAGTAAACAATGTTGAATATTCTAAAATTTCGTATGAGCATTATTATTTTCAGCGATAATATCATTGATTATAAGCGGGAAATTTTTGTTGAAATTAGTTAAAAAATCAGAATCAACCAATTTGATTTTCTCGAGTAATATCTGCGGGAATTTTTCCAGCCTGTAAATTAATTGCTCTTTTGAAAAGAACATTTTTTCTTTCGCATTTGATAAAATATCATGCCAGGAGAAATCCAAATTTAATGCTATAAGATAAATATCAAAAATATCTTTGCCGTTGTCACGTGAAATAACCGCTGTAATTTTATTTGATAAAATATTCTTCGCATTATCAAGTTTATAACCATTATCATTGATGGTGATTTTGCCGAAATGTTTAACTCTATCATTAACAAAGTCAAGCTGCAGCGATTGCCCATTATGATTAACAATTACTTTTTTATAATCTTTAGAGTCTGCTTCTACAGAATAACCGATTGAATTTTCGGAAAGTTCATACAGGAAGTTTTTTATGGAAAAATTAAAATTATTTGAAAAGTTAGTGAAAAAGTCCAAGTCATCTGAGAAACGCTTATTGAAATAAAATCTGTTCAGGCAAGTTCCACCTGTGAGATAAAATTCGGTGTCTTTTGCGAAGATAATTTTCAAGATTTCATCTTGCAAAAGATAAAGTTTTTTGTAATTTAGATTTTCCATTCTAATTCAGGGATATCAACTTTTTCATTAAGAAAAAAGTTTTTAACTATTAAATACCTTTGGTTAATATAATCAAAATTAAACTGCGGGACTTTATATGATTTTATCAGCAAAGCTAAATCATCTTCGTTAAATATCGTCAGATCATTCAAAATGTCCCCACCGGATTCAATAATCTTACCAAACAAAAATTTCTTTTCTTTTTCTTTGTTTGGACTGTTTACAATTTCAAGTATGTCTTTTTCACTAAAATTATAATCCCAGAAACATTTATCCAATATATTTTTTGTGATCTTTTCTTGCATGATTACATTATAGCATTTCTTGCCGCTTTTACAAAACTCACGACCTTTTGGTGATTCGGTGAGCCATCAGTATTTTCTATTCCTGTGTGAACATCAACACCCCACGGCTGTACTTTTCTTATCGCTTCTGCTACATTCTCAGGATTTAATCCTCCGGCAAGAATTACCGGTTTATTGCAACTCTCAACAATTCTTCTGCTGATAGTCCAATCGTGAATTAATCCTGTAGCGCCGTGCCGGCCGGATTTAGGGTCATAAGTATCAAGAATAATCGCGTCAGCTTCTTCAGCATATTTTTTTGCTTCATCAACGGCGGCTGCGTCAATAACATTAACGCTTTTTATAATTTTAATATTCGGCAGACGTTTTTTTATTTCTGTCATAACTCCTTTTTCTACCGGAGCGTGAAGTTGGATAGTATTTACGCCAAGGTATTTACAAAAATCTACTGCTTCGAATGGATCAGTAATATAAGTTATTAAAACTGAACCGACAAACGGTGGTAATTCTGCAATAATTTCCCGGGCTTTTTCTTCTGTAAGATCGTCGTGAATTCCTGAAGGAAGACGCAGTGTGAAGCCAAGACCTTCAACGCCAAGATCAATCAATCTGATCGAATCTTCGATAGAAGAAACACCTGCAATTTGGATTTTAACATGCATAATGAACAAATTAAACACTCAATATTCAACAAGAAATTTTCAATGTCAAAGTTAAGAGTATCTTCTTATTTTAAGTTTGCTAAGTTTTTGTAAATACATTATAAAAACTTCTAACAAATTAACATGTACTCATTGATTATTTCTTTAAATTCTTTCTTGCAGTTTCAACACTAGTAAAAAGAATAGATATTAACTCTTCATTTTCTTTTAATATTGGTGTCACTTTAGATACCGGTTTTATTAGTTCTGCTTTTGACATGATTCCAAATATATGTGTTAGGTAATAATTCTGTCAACTTTATTATACTCACAGCAAAATCAATAAGCCTTTCTTCCAAATCGAATTCTTTATATTTTTTCATTGAAAATTTCTTGTTGAATATTGATTATTTAATTAGGAATTACCATCCCGAGGCGCTTGCGCGCTTGGGATTCGCACCAACGGTGCGACTATGGTTCCTGAAGATCCTGCGGATTGAAAATATTCACACTGTCAACTCCACTTAT
>JAOZNZ010000505.1 GCA_029933535.1 bacterium
AATTCCCCTCTAGAGCGGAACGTCCCGGCCTACAGCGTCGGGAAGGGGTGGCACGCCTGCCCCGCGTATATCGCGGGGAAGTGACGGGGTGTGTTAATTGTCCATTCTGTCCATCATGTCCACTTCGCCCTGTGGAGTCTTACTCCATCAGGGTCCGTCCATTCTGTCCATTCTGTCCATCAGGTCCAAAATCCTAAATCCAAAATCACAAATCCAAAATCCAAAATCCAAAATATAAAGCCGCTGCTCAAATGAGCAGCGGCTTTTTTTTTATCTAATTAATCTTCATTTTATTTCCGGCGTGAAAATAATGCCCCTAATCCTAAAATAATAGCAATAATCGCTATCGGCTCAGGAACCTGACGATAAACTCCCATCGTTGGAATGGCATTCGATATCTGCTGTGCTGTAAAACCGTCCATAGCGTCGTTGCCGCTAAACGTCCATGTGTTAGAAACAAATGTCGAACTGCCGTCAATTACACTTATGTGTCGTTCCATATATCCGTCAAGATAGAGAATATAATCATCAGGAACCGGTCCGGCAAGATCGAGAATTTCTCCACTTACTCTATCGAGAATTGCATACCAGTCATTACCATTCCCGCGGCATGTACCTGTAATAAAATCTGGTGCTTGACCCCAGACAACCGCAAAGTTTGTATCTCCGCCAAGGTAATCGCTGCACAATGTCAGGCAAGTATGAGAAGCAAGTGTTCCAACTAAGTCCGTTGTGTAGGATGGTGTTCCACTTCCGTTTGAAAATAATGCAAATGTATAATCTGTCAGGTCTAAAACAGATTCACCGGTGTTCGAAAGCTCTACCGCTTTAGGTGTCCCACCGACTAACGTGCCGTCAACAACCTTTGTTATTATTAGTTTTGCGGCAGGTGGTGTGGGGTTTGTCACTACCCAGGTGTATTCAGCCGAGAGTGTAGTTTTATTGGTCTGACCGTCTGTATTCCAACCATAATATTCTTTCCCGGCAATATCCCACCGGGTTGCATAATAATATGTGCCGGGTGTTGGAGCATTAATCGACACGCTGCCTGTATAAGGACCGGATCCGCTGACAGTCGCGCTTTCCCATGTCCATCCACTGCCATCAGTTGAGTTGCCGTAACCGATATCGGCTGTTCCGTTCGAGATACAAGCCGCTGTGAAATCAACTGATACAGATGGAGCTGTAATTACTGTGGTGACCGGTGTGGTCATTTCGGCAATAACCAATGATTCTCCACCAAGAGGAGTACCTGTGATCGTAAGCCAGTCAATTTCCCATTTCGCTGCACCATCAGATGGGTTTGAAGTATATTTAAAAGCAAGATATACTGCATCACCGGTATAACCAGAAAGATCAATATTTCCTGATTCTACAAATGCAAAACTTCCGCCTGACCAGGTTGCACTGGAACTTATATCATCCCAGTCAGCGCTATTAGGATCGCCTGTACCGCTATAATTAGTTGAGATCATCAATTGTAATGCAGGACCGGAATAATTAACTGCGTTTTTAAAAACTGCTACTTCATTAGAATAACTGTCAAAATCCATTGCAGTAGTTATTAACCAATCCTCATTGTCTTGCGCGCCGCCGGAGTATCCGCTCATTGAAGCAAATTCATCGCCGCTATTACTGTCGGCATACCATTCCTGTGCTCCTATGACATTTTGTGTGATACAACCGCTCAAACTGCCGTTAAACTGAGCGTCAAAAATATCTGCCGCAAAAGAGGTGGATATTATCAAAGCAATTCCAATAAATAATAAGATGTTTTTCATAGTCTTTTCCTTATGTTTTTAAATTAAATAAAGTGATTAACACAAAACCGGTACATATAATATCACATTTATAAATTATTGTCAATTAATCACTTCTACAATCTGAATAAATCTTATCCGGCATTCAAGCATTAATGAAGTAACAAATAACGGACTACGGATCTTTGTTTAGTTACAAATACGATGCCGAACACAAAAATGTCTCGAAGCGTAGCGGAGTAAATTGTCAACCAAATCAACAACGTGTATTAACACGTTCAATCCCAAATCCCAAATCACAAATCCAAAATATAAAGCCGCTGCTCAAATGAACAGCGGCTTTATAATTTCAGTTCAGCTATCAGATTTTATTTCCGGCGTAAAAATAATGCACCTAATCCTAATACTAATACGCTAAGCGTGATAGGTTCAGGAACTGAATCACCTGCTGCATTATATATTTTAGCATTATTATTGCTGACTGTGATTGAAGCGGCGTCAACGTAAACTACATTGCCTCCAGAGCCCGCATATATACGTGCTTCGCATACAAAACCATCATTTGCGCCGCCATCAGAATCAAAAGTCCATGACCATTGTAGGTTTGTCCAACCACTACCATCGGAATATTCTAAGTTCCCGCTCGCACTGCCTGAATACGAATTAATATTTGTTGGGTCGCTTGTATAATGTCCCCAAATTCTTCCTGAAGGTGATCCACCAGGTGTGGTGTCATACATATAAAAGCTGGCTACGATTCCATCGCCTTCGCTCAATCCGGTTACCCACCAAACAAAAGCCTGTGGTGTTCCGCTAAGCGGATCTTCAATCATTTTCAGACTATGAGTACCTTCATAAGCCTGCTCAGTGCTGTTTGACAGGTAAAGATTTGCACCGTACTGACTCAAAGCTGTTCCTGTGCCATCTTCCCAGCCGTAATCCCAGCTCATTGCGCCATAAGCGCTAACTCCACAAAATACAAATGCGATTAAAAAAGTCAATAATTTTTTCATGTTTTCTCCTTTTTTTAAAATTAAATAAAGTGTTTAATACAAAACCAATATATATAATATCACAAGTATATGTTTTTGTCAATAACCAATTTATAGGTAAGCCGCATTTCCAAATGCGAGCCAAGAAGTAAGCCACATTCTTGACCCGCGAATGCTGGGTTCCAAATGCGAGCCATGTAGCAATGACTCTTGTATTAATATAAAATTCATCCCGATGAATCGGGATGAATTTACTCACATTACTGACACCTAATAAAAATTAACTAATAACAAATCACGGATTACAAATGCCCATTCTGTCCATTCTGTCCATTCTGTCCGTTCTGTCCA
>JAOZNZ010000506.1 GCA_029933535.1 bacterium
AAGTGCTCGTTGAAGGAATCAAAGTGCTTAATGCAGTAGCACCTAAATTTGATGTGAAATTTGAATTCACCGATTTCGATTTCGGTGGTGAAAGATATATGAGAACAGGTGAAGTTCTACCACCTAACGCAGCAGATGAACTTGGAAAGTTTGATTCGATTTATCTCGGCGCTATAGGTCATCCTGACGTAAAACCTGGAATACTTGAAAAAGGAATTTTGTTGAAACTTCGCTTTGATCTTGACCAGTATATTAACCTTCGTCCGGTAAAATTGTATCCGGGAGTTGAAACTCCTCTTAAAGATAAAGGTCCTGAACAAATCGATTACGTTGTTGTTCGTGAAAACACCGGTGATCTTTATACAGGCACAGGTGGATTTACTCTCAAAGGTACTCCTAATGAAATAGCTATCCAATCCGCAGTTTACAACCGATTTCAGGTTGACCGCTGTTTGAAATATGCTTATGAATACACCAAAAAACGTAACAAAAGAAACACTCTTGCATTATGCGGAAAAACTAATGTCTTAACTTATGTTTATGATTTATGGGAACGCGCATTTAATGAAATGGGCGAAAAAGAGTACGCTGACATCAGACGTGATTATTACCACGTTGACGCAACATGCATGTGGATGGTTAAAAATCCTGAATGGTTTGATGTCATCGTTACAGGTAATATGTTCGGCGATATTATTACAGATCTCGGCGCTATTACTCAAGGCGGTATGGGTATCGCAGCAGGCGGTAACATTAACCCTGAAGGTGTGTCAATGTTTGAGCCTATCGGTGGATCAGCACCAAAATACACGGGACAAAATGTCATTAATCCTATAGCGTCTATAGCGGCAGGACAAATGATGATGGAAACTCTCGGTGAAATGGAAATGGCTAAGAAAATTGAAGAAGCTATTATGACAGTCGTTTCTACCAAAATGAAAAGTATGTCCGCGGGTAAAATGGGCTATTCAACAACAGAAGTAGGCGATCTTGTAGCAGAAGCTGCAGCAAGTTAAATCCGCTATAAGCGGATTTAAAGTTGCCCGCATACGGGCTTAAGGTTTGAAGGTTGGGCGCTAAAGCGCCCCTAAGGTTAGTCGCTTTGCTCCATTAAGGTTACGCGGCCAATCTATTAAAACTCCCCTCCTTACAAATGTGGTACATCCCGAGTATTCACCTCGGGAAGGGGTGCCCGATAGGGCGGGGTGGTTCTCAACCTTACAACCTTAAGTGAACGAAGTGAACAACCTTAAGACCCGATTTATCGGGTCAACCTTGTAACTATAAATTTTATTTTATGAAAAAATATCGAATTGCTATTGCAGGCGCAACAGGTGCGGTAGGCGCGGAAATGCTAACAACGCTTGAAAAGAGAAATTTCCCTGTGGAATCGCTTCGTTTGCTTGCGTCAAAACGTTCTATCGGCAAAAAGCTTAAATTTAGAAATGAAGAAATTATCGTTGAGGAATTGACTCATGATTCTTTTAACGATATTGATATCCTGCTCTCAAGCACAAGCGGAACTCTCAGTAAAGTATTTTCTCCCAGCGCGGTGAAAGCCGGTGCGGTAGTTGTTGATAATACTTCTGCTTTCAGAATGGATCCGAATGTACCGCTTGTTGTTCCTGAAGTCAATCCGGAAGATGTGAAGTGGCACAAAGGAATAATAGCGAATCCTAATTGTTCGACAATTATCGCAAATGTTCCTCTCTGGCCGCTTTATAAAAAGTATGGCATCAAACGATTTATTTCATGCACTTATCAGGCTGTTAGTGGAGCCGGTGTAGCTGCGATGGATGAACTTTCCGAACAGTCGGAAGATTATTTGCAAGGTAATGAAATTAAGTCTGTAGAATTTCCGCATCAAATAGCTTTCAATCTTTTTTCTCATAATTCCTCAATCGCGGAAAATCTTTTCAATGAGGAAGAAAATAAAATGATTAACGAAACAAGAAAAATCTTCCATGATGATTCTATTCTCGTTAGTGCGACTTGTGTTCGTGTGCCTGTTTTCAGAGCTCATGCGGAAGCTCTTCACATTGAATTGAAAAACAATGCTGAACCGGAAGAAGTTCGTGAGCTTCTTGCTAATTCACCCGGAGTCAAGGTAGTAGATGATATTGAAAACAATGTGTTTCCTATGCCGATAGATGTTTCTGAAGAGTATGACATTTTTGTCGGTAGAATCAGAAAAGACCCTGTTTTTGAAAATGGAATTTCTATGTTTATTGCAGGAGATCAGCTTTTAAAAGGTGCTGCTCTTAACGCGGTACAAATAGCCGAATTGCTCGCGATTTGAACCACATAAGGTACATAAGAAAACATAAGATTTTAAAATGAGACTTTATTAAACTTGAGAATTGAGAGTTGAGAATTCGGAGTTGAGACTTATATTTAATAAATGTCCTATAATTTATAAATTCTAATAAGTTCTATCATGAAAACCAATCTGACATCCATCGCAGCAAATCTTCAAGATCACGCTGGTGATTTATTGCCAAAAGTTGCAATGGGAATTGGTATTTTTATTGTGCTTTGGATTGTTGCAATAATTGTTTCCTCTATAATCAAGAAAATACCTTCGGGAGCAAATGACGAAAAAAAAGATGTCATTTTTCTTCTTGCCAAAATTGTTTATATTTCTTTAGTTATTATAGGTGTTATTAGCGGTCTCGGCACTACCGGCGTTAATATTATGCCTCTTATTACCGGGCTCGGTCTTACCGGATTTGCTTTAGGATTTGCTTTTAAGGATTTCTTGTCAAATATTCTTGCAGGCATAATGATAATTATACATCGCCCATTTATTCTTGGAGATGAAATTACTGTAAGCGGACTTTCCGGGAAAATAGTTAATATAGACTTGCGTTACACCGCTCTTACATCAGATGATAAAATATATTTGATTCCCAATACTACTTTGTTGACAACACCTATCACTATTACAAATTCTAAAGAAACAAATTATCACGAAAAAAGATTCAATTTATGAGTGAACTCAAAAATACTTTTTCATGGTCCTTCTCTCAAGAACAGGATTTTAATGAGTGTAAACGAAAACAATTCTTTAGCCGGTATGGAATGTGGGGAGGTTGGGACTCAG
>JAOZNZ010000507.1 GCA_029933535.1 bacterium
GGTGAACGCGGAAATGAAATGACTCAGGTGCTTCAGGAATTCCCTGAACTGAAAGACCCGAAAAGCGGACTCCCGCTTATGGACAGAACTGTTCTTATAGCAAACACTTCTAATATGCCGGTAACCGCCCGAGAAGCAAGTATTTACACCGGCATTACTATAGCTGAATATTATCGCGATATGGGTTATCATATAGCAATTATGGCTGACTCAACTTCAAGATGGGCGGAAGCCCTTCGCGAAATCAGCGGACGTCTCGAAGAAATGCCCGCCGAAGAAGGTTACCCGGCTTATCTTGCAAGTCGCCTGGCCGAATTTTACGAACGGGCAGGGAGAGCAGAAGTAGGTGGTGATTTAGATCATCGTGAAGGTTCTGTTTCAGTTATCGGTGCTGTCTCTCCTCAGGGCGGTGACTTTTCTGAACCGGTTACACAGCACACTAAAAGATTTGTCCGCGCATTCTGGGCACTTGATAAAACCCTAGCAGGAGCTCGACATTTTCCTTCCATCAACTGGAATAATTCTTACAGCGAATATGTTAACGATGTTGCTGAATGGTGGAAAAAAGAAGGTGGAGATTTTAATTATAATGAAATGCGTGACAAAGCTATGACTATTCTTCAGGAAGAAAACAGACTCGAACAAGTGGTTAAACTTGTCGGTCCCGATGCTCTTCCTGACAGGCAGCGTTTAATTCTCACAACAGCTAAATTGATAAAAGAAGCTTTTCTCCAACAGAACGCTTTCCATGATAATGATGTTTATTGCACAACTGATAAGCAGTTAAGAATGATGGATGTTATTTTGCATTTTCATGATGAAGCGGGAAAAATCATTGCTAAAGGAGTTCCATGTGTTCAGCTTCTCGATCTTGATATTATTCCCCGCATCATAAGAATGAAAACCGATGTTCCTTGTGACAAATCAGCGGATATTTCAAAACTGAAAGATGAAATTGATTATGTCTTAGGTGATTTGGTGAAATGAGAATTTGTGCTATATTGCCCACAGAACACACGGAAAGACACGGAAAATTTCAATTCTGTATATAAAGAAATTGAAGTCTATGATTTAGTTAAAATCGATATTTGATAATAAGTTGTGAAAAAAAACATAGTTGAAATAAATGTTATAACATTGCTTTGCATGTTTATGCAAGGTTGTGTTTTATTTAGTTCCACTTCACAAATAAATCAATCAATTCCAAGAAAAACTTATGTGCAGGTTTTTGACAAAAAATGGCCTGAACAATATCCTAAAATCAATAAATCATTTTTGACACCACGATTGTATGAATTGTGCATGCGTGATTTTATGAATGAACATCCAACCGGATTGTTTGACTACTATGACGCTAGAAAGGATCCAAAAAAAGAATTATATTACTTTTTCTTTTCATATTGTTTTGACGGTGATGTTTGCTATGTTTATGATATAGAAAAAAACAAATTGGTCTTTAAGGTTTGCGCTACTACCTTGCCGTGCCCGTCAGATGAAGAACTCTTATCGCAAACTAATGAGTTAAATAATATCTCTACCGATTAAACATCTGGTAAAAAATATGAAAAGCACTACAATTAAGTTTATTTTAATAACAACTTTTATATTATTTATACAAAGTTGCGGTATATTTAAGTGCCCATCACAAAATCCGAAAATTGTTCCGATAAAATCTTATTATGAAATTTTTGGCAATGATAGTTACAGAAAATATTACACAGTAAGCAAATCATTTTTGACACCACGGATGCAAGAAATATGCACTCGCGATTTTATGAGAGAAATACCGGCAGCTGTATTCAAATATACTGAAACAAGATGGGATCCACAAAGAAAATGTTATTTCTATTTCTTTAATTTCTGTTTTCGCAATGAAGTTTGCTATGCCTATGATGCCGAAAAAGATAAATTACTTTTCAAAGTCTTCATTTCGCCGTTAGTTTTAGATGAAACATTCGAAGATATTACTATTGAAGATTTAGAAAGTGATGATGAAAAAAGTTATAACAACAAACAAATAAAATAAATTTTTCAGCATTTTTTGAATTTGATGGGTTAAAACTCTTTGCGAGCTTGATCGTAGGAATAAATGTTACTTCGTGGTTCAATGGATTTTTAAGGGGGATCTTTATTTACCCAATAGCTAAACAGAAAACTTTTTTTATTGACAGAATCATGGTCGGCAGAATCATTTTTTAAATGCAGAGAAGATTTTTAACCTATTAAATTGAATTCATTTAGACAGTAATACAACATCAATGTACTAATGTTTATCATTATTTTCAGTTTGTTTTATATTTAAACCATTTTAAAAAATGATGACCATGAGAATACATGTTACTTCGTTAGCTGTCGACCATGATGAACATGAGTACAGTGTTACTTCGTTGCTGTCAATTGTATTTATTTGTTATTTGCCGACCTTACTCAGCTGTGGCGGATATTCGATAGATCAGCAATAATAATCACCCTAAAATCCATTGAGCCTACTTCGTTAGCGCGTCTGAATTTTTAATTTTTCTGTGTCAATCCGTGTGTGATCGTGAGTACACGTTACTTCGTTAGCCGTGGGCAAAATATTTATATACCATCAAAGGTACTCCGGTTGAAAATGCGAATTATGGGGTTTTCGGTCAGGCACTATTTACAACGTAACAATAAATTCTGATCCTTTGCCGGGTTTGCTTTTTACATTCAATTTTCCGTCGTGAATCATTACAATATGCTTTACAATTGAAAGACCAAGCCCCGTGCCGCCTGATTTTCTTGATCTGCCTTTATCGGAGACATAAAACCGTTCGAAAATTCGCGTTATATCTTTTTCAGAAATCCCTATGCCCGTATCCGCGACCCTGATAACTGCTTTATCATTTTTGAGTTTCAGTGTCACCTCCACTCCCCCGTTTTCGGTGTATTTGATTGCGTTATCAATTAAATTTGCTAACAATTGTTCGATTTTAAATTCATCTCCCTGAATAGTAATTACATTATCCGGAAAAATTGTTTTTAAATATAAGTTCTTTTCTTTTGCTTTAGTTTCAAGTAACGCTATAACATTTTGAATCAGTAAATTCAGATTTATTTCTTTATAATCTAA
>JAOZNZ010000508.1 GCA_029933535.1 bacterium
TTTCAAGGTAAAGCTCGCCTTCCCAGGTTGGCAGTTCATCCCAATGAGCTTCCAAGCTGTCGAATCCTTCTGTGGCGAAACAATATTGTGCACGAGGTAATCCTTCACAATTCAACATCAGATCAGCAGCCTTCAGATGCTCATCGGAAGGTCCACCGCCACCGTCACCTATCCCGATCAACGAGATGCCCGATTCACAAATATGAGATTCGTTGTATCGATATTCGGCTTTGATTGTTTCCTGCGGATTTGGAATACTATTATAGGTATTAGCAGGTGGAAAATGAGCTAATACCTCACTGCCGTCAACCCCCTTCCAACGAAAAGTAAAAAACGGGAATATTGTACTTCCGCCCATACTGTTCCAGGAAATTTTTTGTGTTAAAAAGCGAGTGCAGCCGCCATGGCGCATTATTTGCGGCAGGTTGCCATTGTAACCAAAAACATCCGGCAGCCAGCTATTGGTGACCGTTTGGCCGAAGTGTTCGCGATAGAAACGTTGCCCCTGTAAATATTGGCGAATAAGGGCTTCACCGCTGGGCACATTACAATCTGATTCAACCCACATTCCTCCCTGGAGCTCCCAGCGCTTGTCAGCAACAGCTTGCTTAACTCTATCAAACAATTCAGGCTGTCGATTGCGAACAAATTCATAGTGTTGAGGTTGTGATGCACCGAAACAATAGGCAGGATGCTCGTTGATATTGCGAATCTGATTAGCAAAAGTTTGAACGGCTTTGTCTTCACCAACTCGTACGGGCCAGAGCCATGCGGTATCTAAATGGGCATGTCCAATTGTATCCAGTCGCAAAGCAGATGCGCATGCAGGTTGATGTAGAACTTCCTGCAGAATATCGCGTGCTTTCGCACAATTGTCCGGATCATCTCCATAGGCATTAATAGCTTTGCTGATACAATCCAGTATCAAACGAGCGCGTCGTGAGCCTTCATTTAAGGAGTCATAAAGATCCTGCAGGAAATAAATTTCCCCCATAAGATGCCAGATGTCACGACGAAAAGCGCCGATATGTGCCTTGCTTAACGAAGAAGTATAGTGGCCATAACGAGGAATTTCGGGGTCCGGAATTTCGCATGCATAAACACCCATCAAGTCCATACAGTTTGCGTCAATCCAGCGTTCAACGCTCTGTCCTACCTTTTCATCAATACGATGGGTTTCACGTTTAAACCCCGAATCGAAGACCGACCACTGTGTCAGGCTTTCCAAGGCAATGCCTTTTGTGTCATATATAAGGCCCTGCCCGCCGATATTAATTCGCATAACCGCTTCGCAGCCGGGGGGAACTGCGGGCACTTCACCACGCAGACAAAACCAGCCCCTGAGCCAGGGTTTATCTGCCCATTGCGTGCCAAGTTGCATTGGTTTATAATTTAGGCGTTCGCGATCATTGAAAGTGCAGTTGCCATCATGTCGTGCAAATGTCACGTCCAACGGTTTTAAATCGAGCCAAAGCTGTTTTTGCAATCGCTGTTGAAATGCTTTGCATTGTTTGATGTAGTGAGGAATATCTTCTCTGTGAATAAATTTCATTTTTATCTCCAAGGATTAAATTTGCAATAAATTATATTAATATTTATGAATAACATTATACAAAAACAAGAGTTTGAAAGCAATAATTTTACATCAGGAGATACCCGATTTTTTGTAAGCAGCTTAATATAAACAATTTAGTTGTTTCTTAAAAACTACTCAAATTGCATAAATCAATCTTTAAATAGGGTTGCTCGAAAAGGATATTCAGCCTGGAGTTTGGACATTTTTTATCCCTTCAGGATACTATGTAGGTAAATTACGTTTTGTGCCAAATGCATTCTACATAAAATATCAAATAAAAGCAGCCCCTAATTAGTGTCTGACCGAAAACTGCTATTTACCCATTCATTGTTACACAAAGCCTCAATTCTTTTGCCCTGAACGGTTTGTCATGGAACAATTCGATTGTTTACTGCGGATTCGAGTCGGTTTGCGAATTGCCGAATAACTTTCGGATCACGTTGTGGATTCCACATTGTCTCCGCGAAAATGGCTACCGAAGGTTGAACACGCGCCTCGAACAAGCCGTCTTCAATAAGACCTGTCACGGTCATCGGCTTTGAGTTGCATTTCATAATCTCGTTATAAAACTGCACGGCGAGATGATAATTCTTTTCCCAGAGTTCATTAGGTTTTTCCCAACGAGGCTGAACTTCGGCAAGGCGCTGAGTAATAAACTGAGGATGCCGCTCTCCAAGAACAAAAGATTTATGGTGCTCGAATTCATTGCCCCAATTGAGATTGAACCATCCTTTGGGCACCATGGCGAATCCCGCTCCTTCTCTCAAGCCGGCAAGTTTCCGCGAGTAATCCAGTGTCTGATCAAAATCATTTACATCAATAATTCTGCTGCCTTCAGGACCTTCTACGGTAGTAACCACCGGTGAATAAGAATAAGGAATTGTTCCGGCATCTTCCCAAACAATTGTAACACGCGGATCAAGGTTTGCCAGGTCATGAAACCGGTCACGAATTGATGTGGCATGAAGACCAAACTGAATATTTAATTCAGGATGTTTAGAAACGAGTTCAGCTATCAGAGGGTTATCTGCTGCAGTTCCAATCAGAATCAAATGCTGCCTGTTCTTTGGATTAAAACCCGAAGCCGGAAGACATTCGATTACATAGGGCATACATCGCTGTACAGTTGCGTTAAGTTCCAGAACGGCAAACTCCTCGGTTTCGGAGTCTGAACCGTAAACGATTGTCCATCTTAGTCCTTTGTATCTATTATTATATTGAGAAAATAAAGAGTTATGTATGATAACCGGCTCCTTTTAACAGTTAAGAAAGCATCAAATTTCCGTTTGACATAAATTTATAACGCTAAAAATTATATCATTAAGAGTGACCAAATTCAATAACAAAACGCTTGTTTTTTTGTATTATCTGTCAAGAAATGAAAGGGAATAAAATACTTATATAAAACACACATTGCTTTTTAATTATCAATTAGAAGAATTATCACGCTAAGCTCGCTAAGCCCGCACATATTAGCCTCGTAAAGTCAAGAGGGTATAAAAATCTTGTTGGCAGCTTT
>JAOZNZ010000054.1 GCA_029933535.1 bacterium
GATATTCGATTTATTTAACTTCTAAAATCTAAAATCGTTAATCAATATTCAATTTTAATTAACATATTAAACCGTAAGCAAGATACTTACGTTACTTTTTTTTTGACTTTATAGCGTCTGGTCTGATCGATTAATTTTTCCGGTACAAAAGCGTCAACCACGATGTATTCATCAAGATATTCAACAGAAATAACTTTACCGTGTTTATATAATTTACTGAGAAGTTCAGATTTATGAGGTGGCAGGTGAAGTTTTATTCTTTTATCATCAGGTCTCATAATCAATCGTAATTTAGAAAACAATTCAGCAAAACCATAATTGTATTTTGCAGAAATGATAGCCGCATTTTCATTACCGGTTTGCAAATCTTTTTTAGCTTTGTGAGAAAGAACATCAACCTTGTTCAATGCAAGTAAAATCGGCTTTTTTTCCGCACCAATTTCTTTAAGCACAGAATCTACAGCGGAAATTTGAGAATCTAAATCCGTGGCTGATGCATCTGCAATATGAAGTAAAACATCCGCTTCTTTGGTTTCTTCAAGAGTCGCTTTAAATGATTCAACGAGTTTATGCGGCAAGTTTCTTATAAAACCAACAGTGTCAACAAAAAGAAATTTCTCACCTGTGGGAAATTGATATAATCTTGTTGTAGGATCTAAAGTGGCAAATAATTTGTCTTCAATAAATACATCCGCATTTGTTAGCGAATGAAGAAAAGTAGATTTTCCCGCGTTTGTGTATCCAACGATTCCAATAACAGGCAAATGAACTTTTTTCCTGCGCTTTCGCTGCGTTGCACGTTGCTTTCTTATAGTGGATAAAAGATCGTTTAACCTGCGAATACGTGTCTGGATCATTCGTTTATCGGATTCAAGCTGCTTTTCTCCGGGACCACGAGTGCGTAATCCGCCATACTGCCTGGAAAGATGAGTCCACATATTGGTAAGTCTAGGCAGCAGATATTCTAGTTGTGCTAATTCAACCTGCACCTTACCTTCGTTTGTGCGGGCACGTTGAGCAAAAATTTCAAGGATCAAAGTTGTTCTGTCAATAATTTTCACTTCGATTGATTTTTCAAGATTTCTTGTTTGAGCGGGGGAAAGGTCAACATCAAAAATAACGGCATGGATTTCTTTTCTTTTGCAAATCTCAGCTATCTCCACAACTTTACCGCTGCCGATATAGAAAGCTGGATTAATGGTGCGTTGATTAGAAATATACCCGTCAACCGGTTCTGCGCCAGCAGTAACGGTAAGGCTTTTTAATTCATCATAGCTGACATTTTTTCCTGCAACGACATTTTCTTTTGAATTAAATCCGACCAAAAAAGCTTGTTCGCAATCATCAATAGTAGGAAATTGAGCATCCATTAATTATTTAGTTCTATGTGGAAGGTTATGTTTTTTTTGAGAAGGTTCAGCGGGTTGTTCTTTTAGTTGTTCCCACAATCCCTTAAGGAGTTCAATGCCCTCTTTTTTAGCTTTTTTAGATTCTTTTTTATCTTTACTGAATAATTTACCTACAGATTTAATAACATCAGGTCCAATCAGTTCAATTAACATCGGAACAAATTCTTCGGAATTAGATTCAATACTTGGATCCATAATTGTACCACCAATTTTTATAGGCATAGGTAATTCATAAAATTTATTCACATCGCCTGTAAAAGGTATATTAAACTTTGATTTCTGATTTGAAAAAATCTGCTTAATCATTTTACCGCTTAACGCGAGAGAAAGATCCAAATCCAGATCGTTATTAATTGTGGTATATCCTTCAATGCCCATTTTCATTTTTTTACCATCAATTTCAAACTTATCAATGAAATTTGTTCCGTTAATAGATGTAACTTTAATCATAAATTTATCAAAATAAAAATCTTCAAGATCATCTATATTTAATTTTTCAGAAAGAGAGTTCAACAAAGGCACATTTTCTAAATGTCCATCACTAAGTGAAAGTTTTGCTTTGCCTTTAAAATGCTTAATAATATTTGTGGTAGAAAAACCTTTGCCTGATAGAGAAAGCTTACCGTCAAGCGTTCCTGCAATTTTATCACCTATTTCCTTTGCCCATGTTTTCAAAATAGGACTTAAAGGAATCTGATCCATTTTTAAATTAGAAGAATAAATAAAACCTGTTACACTTAAATCTGCTTGAACTTCCGTATCGAAATTACCACCATTGATCATTATATCATGTGTTAAGAAGTTGATTTTATTATTTTTCATAACTAAATCAAAACTCAATGGAGCAACAATCATCTTTCTTATAATAAATTCATCAATATGAGTTTTAAAATTTACATTGAGAAAATGAAACTTCGGCGGGACGGGTTCTTTAAAAGCAACTTTCTCGGTTTTTTTAGTAGTTTTTTTACTTTTCTTATATTTCTTTTTAATCTTTTTTTCAGGCTCAAATTTGGTTAGCGGAAGAAACGTGTTTAACAAAGCCGTAGCATCAAAATGTTTAGAATGCAGGTTCAAATCAGATTGTTTCTCATTTTCCTTTAGATTAATTTTACCTGTTAGCTTAAGAGTGTTATCATCCCATTTACCCGGAAGAACTAAGAGTTCACAATTATTAAAAATTATTTTATTAGGATTTATATTTGCGTTAATATCTAAAGAAATCTTTTCAAGCTCATCTTCTGTTAAACGTTTCGGATTATTGACATTTAAATTAATTGAAAGAGCTCTTTTCGTTGCTCCTTTTGGTTTCTCAGATAAAAGTTTTAAATTTAAAATCAAATCATTAAACTTTTTTTTCGCTTCTTTTCCGGAAAATAAAGGGCTAAGAAGCATACCCGAAAAATCAGTCGCCGCTATCGCAACTTTTTCTTTTCCCGAGCGAATATTATAAACTCCTCCGGCAGCAATTTCACCGTATTTTTTCTTATTAATGAAAAACGTGGTGTTAAATCGGGAAAGAGATAAAGCATTAAGTTTCTTTATACTACCGTCAACACCTAACTTTATATCAAGATCTTCCCATTTAGATTTATTAATTGAAAAACTCATTTTGTCAGCTATTACAGAACTGTTAATATTGATTTTTTCTCCCACGCCCAGAACGTCACAGACAATTTTGCCGCTTACTTCACCTGAATGAAAAGCGATATTTTTTTGTTCTGTAAAGTTGTTGAGATATTTAAAATTGACTTTATTTACGACCAAACTTATTTTGGAGCTTTTGTTTGTACTTATTGCGTTTTTATTTGTATTATTAATATTTAATGAAATAGGCGCTGCTGTTTTAAGCTGAACCATCGGATGTTTAGGATCTTCGATAATAAAATTAACTTTATTAAGTTTAAGCAGCTTGGCTTTATTATCAAAAGCAATATTAAATATACCGGCAAAATTAAGAGGAGGAAGCCTTTTATTCTTTTTCGCGTAAACTTTCTTTAATACAATCTTACCGTCAACTTTATATTTATCAGAATCTATATCGGCATTAAAATTTAAAATGCTGTTTACATGACTTTGGCTTATATCATATCTTTTATACGAACGAACAAGCACCTGATATAAATCATTTGACCATATATCAATCCCTGCCTGACAATTTATAACACTTTTAGTAAAATCAAGCTTTCCGGTAACGGATAATGCTGAAATTTTATCACCATTCCAATAACTTTCAAACAAACATTTTGAGAAATTTAAAACATTATCCTCTTTTAACGCGCTAATATTTATTTCTGCAGTTAAAGGTGACAAATCAATTCTTCCTGCACGACCAACAACATTTGAAGATAATAAAGTTGAAGAAAACAAATCCGGAACAATTGACTTTTTGATAATATAATTCATATCCCATGCAAAGGGAAGAAAATCCATAAATACATGACTGCCGTCACTATAAAAAAACGAACCATTGGCGAGGGCAGAACCTGAGCTTTCGGGACCTATATTTATTCCCGCAAAATTAAAACCAGTTACTCCGAAAGAAGAATTTTTATTATCTGAATAATTAAAAGAAAAATTTCTGACAATTAATTTTTTTATATTAACGGGAAAATCATATAAAGCAAAAGCATGTTTATTATCACTATGCGTTTTTTTTGAAGGGGCTGATTTTGACTTTTTCTTTTTTCTCGCTGCTTTCTTGTAATCGGATGCTATATAATCAACTCCCTCGGCTTCAACGAGAGAAAAGAAGGGGATACCGGAAAAAAATGTAGAAATTTTGTAATTTAGATTAAGTGAATCCGCAGATAGATAAAAATTGGTAATATTGTTTTTTTCTGATATATCAGAAACTATCAATCCTTTAGTTCGTACAGATTTCCACGGCCGAAAAGCCCATTTTTCAACACTTATTTTTACAGGGATAAAAGAATTTATAAGCGGCAAAGTAATATGTTTAAAGATTGTATTTGAACATAATGAAACAAAAGAAATCAGCGAGATAAAAACAATAAAAATAATTGTGATAAAAAAATATCTGAAAGCTTTCTTCATTCTTTTTGTGCAGGTTGTAAGATTATATAAGTAGGAAGACCAAGAGCACCGTAATGTTTAAGAATCGTTTTTGCCGGTTCTTTATCAGGATGTTCCGCTTGAAATTTAACGAAAATATACGGTTTTAACTTTTTAACAACATCTTTATTTTTAAAAGTTGTTTTCTCCATTGTAATACAGTTTTTACACCAACTTGCCCAAAAATCAATGAAAATTGGCTTGTTCTCTTTTTGCGCTCTTTCAAACGAAGAAATCAGTAAAGCTTTCGGATCCTTTCCGGCAACTTCCGCGTGAGAAGGCGGTGAAATTAAAGTATAACCGAGATAACCGTAATAAAACGCAAAAAGTATAATAAAAACACCAAAAGCATATTTTACCCGCGTCATCCACATACCCGGCTTCGGCAGGAACGATAGCCCGGCACCTGCGAAGGGCCACGGCAGACCCATGCCAAAACCAAGTAAAAACGGAAGAAACAGAGCAATAAAAATTCCTTTCGCGTACATTGATGCGGAAAGCAAAAGAACATAAATAATAACCGGTGCTACACATGCTCCGGCAAGCAGCGCGGCAACACATCCCATAAAAAAGGCAGTAAAAACAGTTCCTTTTTTAATTCGTCCGTCAACAGCGGTATGTTGATATTTAGTAAAATCAATCATTATAATATCGAACATTGCGAGAGCAAGAACAATAAAAACCAAAGCAATACTAAAATTAAACCATGGAGAAGAATTAAGTGTTCCAAACTGCGAACCGGTAAGAACAACAACTAAACCAAGAGCGCCGTAAGTTAAAGCTATGCCGAGGCCGTAAACACCTCCGAGAAGAAAGCCTTTAATTTTTGAACCGCTTTGAGCTCCTGCACCTATAATTGCAAGATTAATAGGAATCATAGGCAAAACACAAGGTGTCAGATTCAATATAACTCCGCCAAGAACGATTAGGATTAATGAAAATATGATACCACGATTCATAAATTTATCTACGACATTATCTTCGGTAGATTTTTCACCTGATTCAGCATCATTAATGAATGCGAGAAAATCTTTACTATTTAAATAACCTGCTTTTTTACCTGTAACTTTAAAGTTTTTTGAAAGTTCTAACCAATCATTTTCAATATTGTTTTTATTTTTGTCTTCAGAAGATTTAACAGCAGAATCTTCTGTTTTCTTTTCTATAGATTGAGTTAAAGAAAGATTTAATTTTTCGGATTCAGGCATAAAACACATATTTTCACTGCATCCTTGAAAATTTATTGTGACCTGAACAGGAAAACTTGTAACATTTTTTAAAATATATTCAGCACTAAAATCATTTGTGTACATTTTCCTGTTTTCTTTTCCAATAGGATCAAAAACATCTAAAGCCGGAGGAACATTTTCGGGTGTGAGATTTATTCCTACGGGTACATCAATACTCATCATATCTAAATAAAGATGATGATGATCCGCTACCGAATAATCAATAGTCATCAAAAGATCACTTTCAGACAATTTTGATAATGAAGCTGAAACGCTAAAAGGCTGTGATTCAGCATAAATTAATGTTGTAAGAATCAATAAAACAGATACAAAAGTTATTTTTTTCATTTTATTATAAAAGAGTTAAATGTTTCAACGTTTTTTTGCCCGACAAGACGATTAAACTCTTCTCCATTATTAAATAAAACAAGAGAGGGTACGGAAAAAACATTATATTTTACTCCAATTCGTTTGATTATTTCATCTGACAAATTGACTTGAATAAACAAAACATCATTTGATGAATTTTGTGACATATCAGCAAAAAATCTTTTGGTATGAATACATGGCGCACTTTCATTTGAATAAAAAAGTACAGCACACGGTTTTGCCCGTTTATTCACAAGTAACGAAAAGATTTTTTCAGAATTTATTTCCACAATATTAAATTTATTTGTAATTTTTGACAATTGAGCGGCAATGATCCCGTTCTTTTCAATTTTTTTCTTAGATTTTTTTGATAAATTTACTTTATCACAACCAAACATAAATGCTGCTGCAAATAAACAAATCCAGTATTTTTTCATTTTTATTTTCCTGGTAATTTTTATATCAAATCCGGTAATTTAAATTTTTAAAATATAATCGCCGTGCTTTAATTTATAGTAATTATATAGTTTATCAAACTAAAGCGTTGTAGTCAACTCAAAAAATACAAGAGATACCTGATATTTAAATAGTGGAGAGACAATTCAATTTAGTTACACGGGATTGGATTATGATAGCTCAGGCTCTATGACGATTGCCTTAGACATTGATTTTAATCCATATAATTCAAATAATGTTATTACAATAACAAACATAAGTTACTCAGCTTCCGGTGGGAATTATTTTCAAGAAACTGTTTCATGGGAGCCATTATTTCTTACTGCCGGTGTATATAAAACCTGTAGTAAAATCTCTGACGGTACGAGAACTCGCTACTTTTACTCAAATTCAAAAATTTCATTAATTCCTGAACCGTTTCTGTTTATCATTTTATTAATTCCCCCTTTTCTAAAGGGGGTTAGGGGGATTTAATTGGGTAAGTGCTTGACTTTACATAAATATTTTTGTAGAATTTAACAACTTAATTAGAAAAAATGGGCGACTAGCTCAGTTGGTTAGAGTGCCTGCTCGACACGCAGGAGGTCACAGGTTCAAATCCCGTGTCGCCCACCATTATATAAAAGAAGCCCGCAATTTGCGGGCTTCTTTTATTTTAAATTTTGGATTTACTCCAGCACAAAACATAATTCGTATTTCGTGTACAGTGAATTACGGACCACGGACCACGGACCACGGATTACGGATTACTTCCCATCTTCCACTCCTTCACACCATCAACAATTTTACACGAATGAACAGCGAATTTATCGGCAAAATCAGGATGACTTCGCGGATAAGCTGTTTCTACTGCATGTTTAAGCTTTTCTACCGCGTCAGAGCGAACAATTGGTATATAAGTATGGGACGTCTCGCAGGATTTACATATCGCAGAATTACAAAAAAGCTCAAAAAAGCGGGTTTTCATGCGAAAACTATGCTCTCAAAAAAAATACACCAATACTATTGTTACATTGAAGTCCACCATTTCGCTACGCTCGATAGCAGCTACATTTACATTCGTTTAGATTTTGAATGAAGCAATTCGCGGATTTGCTTTTTGTTATTATTATGGTAAAATAGAACTAAGGCGTTGAATTGCATCATCGAATTAATTAATTTTATAAATAACGTTATGAAATCTATATTCAATTATATAAACTTTAGGCGTAAATGCTCAATTCTAATTATCCTATATCTCTTTTTATTGTTTGGTTGTGACAAAGTAAATAAAGATTCCGATAAATCGCATTCAAAAAATAAAATTAGTAATATTATTGTCAAAAAAAATATACAAAAAACAATTGGGCAAACAGCTACAAATAATATTTCGGCTGTTTCGTTGAATGTATCAAATGTAATAGTCGGTGTAAATAAATTTGAATTGTTGAAGAATTTACGAGGAAAATTGAATAACTCAAAACCACTTACAGATGATGAAATAAAGTTGCTTATTGAAAACACGAGTGATGTAAAAACTTTAATGAAGGAATTTAAATGGAAATATGATTTAATGACAGCGGGAGATCGGAAATTTTATTTAAGATTCTTGGAATTGGCCGAACCGGAATTAACAATAAGATTTGGCAAATTAGGATATAAGGAAGAAGTAGCATGTTATTATATGAAGTGGCCTGCTGATAATGAAAATAAACTTACTAAAATGGCAGAAGAATTAGAATTCCCGGAGATATCAGAGTATCCAGATGAAAAAACTTTTAGAAAAGAATTATTGCATTATTCACAAATATTAATATTTGCCGGCGATCGCGCAAGCGATCCGGAAACCGCGGCGGAATTATATATCAAGTCTTCTTTACATAAGCATCGAACTGATTTGTTTCCATTTGTTGAAGCTGCAGAGAAATATGTTAAAGCGCACAAAAAAGATAAAGCAAGAGAATTGCTTGAAAAAGTTATAAATACCCCTGAAGATAAATTAGATTATGTAAAACCAATAGATGGTAAATCTGCTTCTATTTTGGTTCGCTGGAGTCTGAAAAGGGACAATAAAGAAGCAATTGAAAAGGCTAGAAAGTTACTTGGAAAATTAAATAAACCTATTAAAATTAATGATTAACCAGGAGGATGTATGAAAAATCTGTTCTTAAAAAGCCTAATAATTATTATACTTATTAATTGTCTATGCTTAAATGCTCAAGCGAACGAACCGGTAATTATTAATAGTTTAAGTTCTATAGAAAGTAGAATGACAGATTTATTTAAAGTATCAAGAGATTTTCGCATTGTAAATATTTATAATTGGGAAACTCGTGTAGTTTGGGATTCTACACCAGAAAAAGATGCCCCTGAAGGAACACAGTTTTTTCAATGCGACACTCAATTAGGTATAAAGTTTCCATGGGAAAGCAGGCATAAATGGTATAATGTAATTAATGATGTTAATGAAGTTGCGCATGAATGGCATGCAAATTCTCCCGGTATAATATCTGCCCCTGCAGGTTATACGCTTGGTAATTATGAAAAAACAGTAGATTATGAGGTGGAAACAGGAAACGAAGATACTGAAAAAAAGATTTCTGCGAAAGTTAGTGTGTATGGTAAAATTCAAATCGGACTCGGTATTAGCGTAAAAGGTTTTTCAATAGCACTACCGGCACTTTATGATGCAGGTAATGCAAGTTATGATTTTTATGTACATAATGGCACTTGTTGTGGTTTTTGTGATCTTAATCATGATAATTGCACTTGCAATTGGGGATTGTGTCCAAGATGCAATGAGACTTGGATTTGCTTAGAACATATAGGACTTTGTCCTGGCTGTAGGGAAGCATGGTAAAATTTATTTGTAAGAAAGTTGTATTTATTATTTTGGTTTGTTGGGCTGTTTTTTCAACTAAAGCTGATTCAACAAATATGTTTTTATGGAATCAATATACACCGGTTTTGCAACAGTTCGATACCGGAGTATTAAATGTTGCATTAAAAACAGTTAATACAACAATAAGTAAAAATAAACACCAACTAAGCAAAACGGTTTTCAATAAAGTATCATTCGGTTTTCTTCTTAAATTATTAAAAGGAAAAATTTTAATACGTTATATGCCGCCAAAGCCGATTGAAGCTTATCGTTCATTTGATGATGCAATGTCTTGGTTGTTGAAAACCGACCCAAAACAAAATTGTTCAAACGCATGGTCGGAATTGTATTATGAAATGGGGAAAACGTGTGGTGGAATAGGCAGGAGAGGCGATGCCGAAATATATTTTTATCGAAGTTTACAATTTTCAAATCGAAAAAATAAATTTTATTATAAAGCGCAAATTGCTGATATTGAAAATGATATTGAAAGAAATTGGATAATACAGGCATACAATAAATTAACAAATTATTGGCAAAATGTGTCTTTGCCGGACAAACAATCTCATATAGTATCAGGGAAAATTCTTTTTTGTAAAAATAAAGATAAAAAAGCGTTTGATACCCTTCTTGATGGATTAGCAAAGTTTGGAATATCATCTGAATATGCAGAAAATGACAGCTTGATTTATAATATAGTAAATAATCTCGGGCGTGCAACGGATGAACAAGTTGCTACGTTATATATTTTGTTAGATATGGAACTTCAATCGATGCCGTTAAAAAAGAGAAAGGAAAAATTAGCGGTATTTATTATCAATCAAAGAAATTTACTTGCTGAATCTTATCCTCATCTTTCGAAGGCTAATGATATTTTGGAATTAAAAAAGCGAGTATTAAGGAAATATAAAAGAAAAAATTAAATTTTATGAGAAAAAACATTTTACTGTTATTTTTTTTAATAATAAATTCTTTGTTTAGCTATGTAAATGTTGATAAATTATCACATCTTGAAGATGCTTTTAATAGAATTCTTTATAGCGAAAAAAACAATGAATTTTGGAAATCTGCAGATTTAATTCAAGAAATCTCAGTAAAATATTCAAGCAATAATTTTGCCGAAATTACTGTAGATGGTTATTCAGGTAACTTTATTCTAAATGTTTGGAAAGCAAAACTTGAATTGTTGATACAAAATTGGGATAATGCTATGGTAATATGTAGCAATGCGCTTAAATTTGACATCTTTCAAGGCATTAATACTGCTCCGGAAAGAATAAGTGAATTATTCTTAATTATGAACACCGCTGATAATAAGGGAAAGAATGAAATGGATGTTGAAAAAACAGAATATTGGGAAAATGCTGTTGAATTTGATAAACAAAATACACTTCTTCTACAAAATAAATTATTACAAGAATGCTATGATGAATTAAAAGAAAATAAAGTTGATGAAGCGGCACAAACTATCCAATATGCTTTGAAAATACCTGCACCGTTTTTTTTTGATGGTTATCAAGTATATTTAGCAATATTAATAGAACAACAGAACCTTGAAGAGTTTTTTGATTTAATATTGGAATGCTTGAGAAAGGTTCCTGGTAAACAAGCAATTCCAACTGTAAATTTAGCATTTCAGTTATTGCAAAACGTTGACCTTACAGATGAGCAGTTGGAAGATTTGTGTTATGAATTAGAAAAAATATCTGCAAGATTTCCGGCAACCGAAAAAAATATTGATAAAATTGTATCTGCAAAACAATTTTTACAATCAAATTATATAAGTTCTGAAAAACTTTTTAATAAAGCTTTAAATATGCCTTTGGAAGAAACCAATAAACAATTAAGAGAATATATTAATAAAAATGTTTATAACAGAGAAAAAGCGTTTTTAATTCTCGGTGAAAAATTCGTTGAATCAGGTAACACAAATAAAGCAATTGAAATTTGGCTTGAGGGTCTTGGTAAAGAAAATATTATTAATTTAAATAAACTTGGCGGAGAGCCGTTAGTAAAAATCCTTGATAATAATATATCTGCTTTTAATAAAGTGCAAAAAAATAAGTATTTAAAAATATTTCAGCAACAGATAAAAAGACTACAATTAATAATAGAAAAAATTAAGAATAGCGATCAGGAAATTCAATATAATACTTATACAACATTACCTGATAAACTTGAAAAACTAAAAGAAAAATATGGCGCTCTTAAGCAACAATTAAAAAAATAAGATGTTTTTAGCAAAGTTTCGATAGTCTAAACTAAAATGCCCGCAATTTGCGGGCTTCTTTTATTTTAGATTTATGATTTTGGATTTTTCCAACAATCCACCACTCACTACGGATCACAGATCACTACCCACTGTACACAAAGTGCATTTTGGGTTTTCATGCTCCAACGGAGCATTTCATTATAGCCCAGGGTTATCAACCCTGGGGATAATGTCAGA